>LLZO01000103.1 GCA_001567545.1 Candidatus Tepidiaquacellales bacterium OLB5 | reverse complement strand
TTTAATTTTTCAAATATATTTTTAATAATTAATAAATCAAGTACTATATTTAAATAATTAATAAAAATATTAAATTATAAAAATAATTAAGAATTATATTGATAATATATAGAATATCGTGTAAATTAGAAATAATTATTTAAAATTTTACTTGACAAAGCGCATTTTACAAATTATATTTGTAAAGTACTTTAAAAAATAAAGTGATAATTATTCAATATTTTAATAAATTCTATAAAAATGGATACAAACCAGGCAAAACTAGAATTAACTGAAATTAAAAAGATCATGGAAGACAGCCGCCGGATTATGGTTGATGACGGCACAGGTTTTATTTTATGGGGATTATTGGTTGCTGCCGGATTAATATCCTCGTATCTCTCCGTATTGGGATATATATCCTGGAAAATTACAAGTATAGCATGGTTTGTATTGATTGGATCAGGCTGGCTGATAACTTTATTGCAGGTAAGAAGAGACAGCAAAAAGCGTAAAGCAGTTACATTTGCAGGTAAAGTTGCCGGAGCTATATGGGGCTCAGCCGGTGTAACGATGACAATAATTGGTTTCGTTGGTTCGTACACAGGAATGGTTAAGGGAATGGGAATTTCACCCCTGATGGCTTGCGTAATGGCTGCAGCATTTTTTGTCAGCGGTGTAGTTTATAATGAAAAAAAATTCAGATATCTTGGCATAGCATGGTGGGCAGGCTCGCTGGTTATGTTTTTCTGGCATTCACCACACACACTGCTCCTTTTTGCTTTAATGATGATCTTTATGCAGGCGTTACCGGGAATGTTAATGTATAATAAATGGAAGAAAGAAAAATCTGGAAAGACAGTGTAGTTTTAAAGTAATATGACAGATTTTAATTACCACGAAATAGATGACGTGATACACTCACGTATAAGGACTGCCATAATGGCAGTGCTTATCAGCGTTGATGAGGCTGAATTTACTTTCATACGTGAAAAAATAAATGCTACTGACGGCAACCTGAGTGTTCATTTAAAAAAGCTGGAAGATAATAATTACATTTCGGTCAAAAAAGAATTTGTTGACCGCAAACCTGTTACCAGGTATAAAATAACTGAAACAGGAAGAAAAGCCTTTGAAGATTATATAAAAAAACTTGAAAGCATCATTAGAACAAATAGCAAATAACAATGAGTAACAACTTTATTTAAAAATTTTTTTGAGAAAGTAAATAAATTAATAGTTATGGATAATCAAAATAATATTAACCCAACACAGCCAAGAGATGAAAGGCTGTGGAAAATTGCAAAAAGAAGGGCCGAGTTCAAAAAACATGTTTTAACTTATCTTATTATTAACATATTTCTTTGGGGCATATGGGCATTTTCATCAATCAGGCACGGTGATTTCAGCTTCCCATGGCCTGCATTTGTTACACTGGGGTGGGGTATTGGCCTCGGCTTTAATTATATTTCTGCCTATACAGGATTTAAAGACCAGCTTACAGAAAAAGAGTATCAAAAATTAATTAATAAAAACTAAATCAATATACCCGGAGCAGCAATGAAATATTTACTTATACTATTATTTTTAACTGTTTCTATTTATTCACAGGACACAAAAATTTCCGGTAAGGTAACAGGTGAAAATAATACGCCTTTAAACGGAGCTAATATTGTAATTGAAGGCACAATAGACGGCGCTACAACTGACTCTACAGGATATTATGAATTTGAAACTTCAAAAACAGGATCTCAAAACCTTCTTGTTACATATTATGATTACAATGAAAAACGGCAGACTATAGTAATAGATGCCGGAAAACAGATCGAGCTAAATGTACAACTTAAAAAAGCCGAAGTTGAAACAGAAGAGATCCTGGTTACTGCCAGCTCATATACCTCAGGGCAGAATTCGCAGGTAACAATTACACCGCTGGAAATAGTAAGGATTCCGGGCAGCGACGGCGACCTTTTCCGCGCAATCACAACTTTCCCCGGTTCAAACCAGGTTGATGAAGGAAGCCGCATTACAGTCCGCGGCGGAGATGCCAATGAAGTACTTACAATTTTAGACCAGGCTTCATTGTATAACCCCTTTATTTTTGATGATGATTTCAATACATCTTCATATACCACAATTAATCCATGGGGTTTACGCGGCATAAATTTTTCAAGCGGCGGTTTTTCTGCAAAATTCGGCAATGTGCTTTCTGCTGTGCTTGATCTAAAAACATATGAAATGCCGCAGGGTACAGGAGGCTTTCTGTGGCTTGGTCTTGCAAATGTTGGTTTAAGCGGTGTTTATTTAAGCAAAGATAAAAATTTCGGGGCAACTATGGATATTGGTCAGACAATTCTTGAACCGTATTTCAGGTTGAACGGTTATCTTGTTGACAGTTATAACCCAATACCATTAGCCCGGGGACTGGGCGGCTCACTTTCTTATAAACCCTCTAAAAGCAGTGTGATCAAAGGAATATTTGATTACAGTAAAGATAAAATAGGTGTCAGGAATAACAGTCCTTCATACAATGGTTTTTTTAATTCAGGCAGTGAAACCGTTTTCGGCAATTTAAAATATTCTGCCGGACTTGGTTCCAAGACATATTTCAGTATGGGGCTTTCTTACAGCAATCATAAAGATGATGTTATTTACGGTATACTTAATACTCTGGCAAAACAAAAATATGCTAAATACAGGCTTGATGTTACTCACCAGCTTGCCAAAAAAGTTGATATAAACACCGGCGCTGAATATGAATACAATGAAGATACTTTCAGCGGAAAAGTTCCGCAGTATAGTTACGATCTTAGCCTTGATGCTCCTGCATTTGACGTAAGTAACCGTGAACATACCGGCAGATTAGGCGCTTATGTTGAAGCGCAGATCAAGCCGGTAAAAACCTTTTTCTTAATTCCGGGGGTTAGATTAGATAACCACACACTTTCCAAAAAAACTGTTATAGACCCAAGGCTTTCAATAGGCTGGAAGTTTGCCAAAGATATGGTGCTCAGGGGAGCAGTTGGAATTTATCACCAGTTCCCTAAACTTGAATACTATGCACAGTCAAACAGCTATGACCTTAAGCCCGAGCAGGCAGCTCATTATATTCTTGGTTACGAGTTCAACAAAATGGAAGGTGTTTTCCTTTTCAGGGTGGAAGGGTATTATAAGGAATACAAAGACCTTGTGCTTCGGGATAAGAATACTTTTCTTTATACATCAGGCGGCAAAGGCTATGCAAAGGGAATTGATGTATTCCTTAAATCCAGCGTAACAAATAAATATTCCACATGGATATCTTATGCATACACAGATTCAAAACGCAGCCAGTATGATGCTGTTACACAGTCACCTGCAAATTATGATATTACCCACAATCTTACATTTGTTGCAAGCTATAATGTAACTGATGTTATTACAACAGGCTTGACTTACAGGGTATCCACCGGAAAACCGTATACACCAATTACCGGGGGGGTATATGACCCGGTAACAAATAATTACCAGCCTGTTTATGCTGAAACCAACAGCGGGAGATTTCCCACATACCACAGGATGGATATAAATTTCCAGTATATCTTTTCGCTCTTCGGCAGGTTTGCTATAGCAGTATTCCAGATAAATAATCTGCTGAACAATAAGAATCTGTATGATTATACATATAACTATGATTACACAAAACAAATTGAAATAGTGACAACAAATAAGAGACAGTTTTATCTGGGGCTGGGATTGCAATTTTAACATGAAACGTGAAATGTGAAATGTGAAATGTGAAATGTGAAATGTCAAACGTGAAATGTGACTTAAAACTATAATATTCTTGAAATTTTAATTTATAAAAGATGTTAAATCTAAATCACAAAAATCTTGATGTCTGGAAAATTAGTGTTGAGCTTGTTGCAGATATATACGAGTTAACTGAAAAATTTCCTAAGACAGAGATATTTGGTTTATCAAATCAACTTAGAAGAGCATCAGTTTCAATTACATCAAATATAGGAGAGGGTTCAGCTAGACCTACTTTACCGGACAGGAAGAAATTTTATAACACAGCACGTTCATCTTTGGTAGAAATAGACTCACAACTTGAAATTGCGGTAAGATTAAAATTTACAGCATATAATCAATTAACCGAAATTGACGAGAAAATGAACGAGTTATTTGCAAAACTAACAAATTTAATAAATAAATCTAAATAAAAAGGAAATGTTGATTGTCATACGTTTCACGTTTGACATTTCACGTTTCACAATAGGAAGACTAATATGAAAACAATGATTCTTGCAATACTAATAGCAGTCTTAACAACATTAAACACCACATTCCTGAAAGCTGATGATTACACCGATGCAATGCTTAAAGCATTGAAAAAAATGGGTGATGCTGCAGATAAGAACGAAAAAGCTGCTGTTCTTAAGGTACGCGGTGATTTTGAGCGCATTCTTCAGCTTAAAAAAAATGAATGGATGGTAAACTATTACCTTGGAATGCTGGATTACATGCTTTCACGCTACGCTGCAGATGAAAAGAACAATGATGATGTAAAAAAATATACAGAATCTGCGATCAGCCTGCTTGATAAATGCACGGATGTAAACGACCAGTTTGCAGATGCATATGTATTAAAAATGGCTGTGCAGGGTAACCGGTGGCAGTATGAGCCTAACAAAATGAATGATATTATTGCAAAATCAACCGAAGCTAAAGATATTGCTTTTAAGCTTGAGCCTGAAAATCCCCGTTACTATTTAATTGACGGGTATATGACATTTTACACCCCTGAAAATTTCGGAGGGGGAGTTGAAAAAGCGCAGCCGCTTTTTGAAAATTCATGGAAATACTTTAAGACCTATAAACCAAAGGATGAAACATACCCCAACTGGGGCAATGACCAGGCTGCCGGAATGATAGCAATGTGCTATATAAAGCTAGAAAAACCCGATGAAGCAAAAAAATGGATAGATATGGCACTTGAAGTTAAGCCTGAATCAAATTTTATTAAAGGTTTTGTTATGCCTGAATATGAGAAGATGAAGAAGTAAAAAAATTTAGTAACTAGAATTAATATTACAAGGAGGTGAATACCTCCTTTTTTATTGGTATTTTTGGATATGAAAGATACACTTCTCACCAAAAAACAAAAATCAGATATTGCCAAATATATTTCTGCCGGAAATTATTTTGGGATAATTTCAATTCTCGATTCCGTTTCCACAAAACACTCCGGCACTGCAAAGATGAAGGATAAGCGTTATGTAATTGCTGAAATTGTTAAATACATAAATGTGCAGGGTAAAAATCCATTAAACGAATTTTATAAAGCTGGCTTAAAGTTACTTAAAATAAAATCAGATAATGCAAAAGAAGTTGGTATTCACATTATATACCGGGCATATAAACATAAGCCTGCTGAAGTAACCGGGTGGCTGTACAAAATCACAGATGACAGCAACTGGGAAGTGCGTGAGTATGCTGCGGGAGCATTAGCGGGTACACTTAAAGAAAATCCGCAGTTTTATAATACACTTAAAAAGTGGGTTAAGGATAGCTCAGAAAATCTTCGCCGCGGTGTTGTGCTTGCATGTACAGCATTAAGAGACAGGAACGATGCAGTTAAAACCGCAAAGGCATTCCGCCTTTTTGAGCTGCTTATGTATGACAGCTCCAGGTATGTAAAAGTAAACCTTGGTCCGTTTATACTTGGCTCATACTTTGGCAACAATATGCCAGGTGTTGTTCTGAAATTCCTGAAGAAAATGTTAAAAGTGAACGATCCGCATGTAAGATGGAACATCGCAATGGCATTCAACAACAGTTTCGGAAATAATTACCCGGATGAAGCATTAAAATTCCTTAATGTTTTGAATAAGGATAAAAATCCGGTTGTGCAAAGGGGGGTAAAATCTGCATTAAATCATTTACTGAAGAGGAATAAGAATATTAGAGTGTAGAGTGTGTAGAGTGTGTAGAGTGTGTAGAGTGAGTTGAGTGAGTTGAGTGAGTTGAGTGTGTTGAGTGGAGAGTGTATTATGTGTGATTGAAATTTGTGCTTAAAACTTTAAAATATGACGAAAATCATATTTTTTTGTTTAAAAATGAGGTTTTGGGATAAATTCACGATTTTATCTTTCATTGAAATTTGCTAACTTTGTACGAGATATTAATATTTTATTTTTGATTAGAGTTAATGAAAATTTCTGATATACTGAGTACTGATGTAATTGCTGTTAAGCTGGATACAACTGATAAAGACGATGCAATAAACAAGGTAATCGATCTGGCTGCAAAATCCGGTAAAATCCTTGATAAAGAAAAAGTTTCCAGGACAATTTTTGAACGCGAAAAGCTTGTTTCAACAGGCGTTGGCAAAGGCTTTGCCATTCCCCACGGCAAGACAGATTCCATCAGTGATGTAGTAGCGGCATTTGCAATAACAAATGAACCCATCGATTTTGATTCAATAGACGGCGAACCGGTCAGGTTCATTTTCCTTTTGATAGGAAAGGAAAATTTACTGAATACGCATATTAAACTGCTCAGCAGGATATCAAGGCTGATGAACAAGGATGAATTCAGGGATAAGCTTCTTGATGCAGCAACCCCTGAAGAAGTGCTTGCAATATTTAAGGAAGAGGAGAAAAATTATTTCGATATTTAGCTACTGATTTTAAATAAAAAATTCCTGTTTACTAAATGAGCAGCTTATCCTTTTAAAAAGATAATATTAAGTATTCAGAAAAACTGCCGCCTTCACAAAAAAATTTTTTTGTTTTAACATAAATTACATTTGATATTATGCCTAAAAAATTAGTTTATTATTTTGGCGGTAAAAAGGCAGATGGCGATGCTGCGATGAAGCCTTTGCTTGGCGGCAAAGGCGCTAATCTTGCAGAGATGGTCAATCTGAAGCTGCCCGTTCCGCCTGGTTTTACAATCACAACAGAAGTATGCACCCATTACTATAAAAACAACAGAAAATATCCGAAAGAGTTAAAATCACAGGTTAGAGCTGCTTTAGCCAGGATAGAAAAGGAAATAGGAAAAAAGTTCGGGGATAAAAATGACCCGCTTCTTGTTTCTGTCCGTTCCGGTGCCCGCGCTTCAATGCCGGGAATGATGGATACTATCCTGAACCTGGGACTGAATGACGATACAGTTCACGGGCTTATAGAAATGACGGGAAATGAACGCTTCGTATATGATTCCTACCGCCGTTTTGTGCAAATGTACGGAGATGTTGTTATGGAGCTAAGACCCCACAGCAAAGATGAACGCGACCCGTTTGAGCTTATTATCGAAGCAATGAAAAAAACTAAAGGCGTAACCCAGGATACTGAGCTTACTGCCGAAGATCTTAAAGAGCTTGTTTACCGTTTTAAAATGGAAATTAAGAACAAGCTTGGAAGAGAGTTTCCCGAAGACCCTGTTGAACAGCTTAACGGTGCAGTAGATGCAGTATTCAATTCATGGATGAATGAACGTGCAATTGTTTACCGCAAGCTCAATAATATTCCTGAATCATGGGGAACCGCAGTTAATGTACAGTCCATGGTATTCGGTAATATGGGTGAAACTTCAGGCACAGGTGTTGCATTCACCCGCGATCCCGCAAGCGGTGAAAATGTTTTCTATGGTGAGTATCTAATGAATGCCCAGGGTGAAGATGTTGTTGCAGGCATCAGAACTCCGCTTGCAATTTCCACATTAAATGTTCAGGACCCGGCAATGTATGCGCAGCTTGAAAAAGTCAGGAAATCGCTGGAGAAGCATTACAAGGATATGATGGATATTGAATTTACCATACAGGATGGTAAACTGTATATCCTTCAGTGCAGGGTTGGCAAAAGAACAGGTAATGCTGCTGTACGTATTGCTGTTGATATGGTAAAGGAAAGGCTTATTACGGATAAAGAAGCATTGCTGAGAATAGAACCTGATCAGCTTAACCAGCTTTTAAGGCCTATATTCGATAATTCAGAAAAAGAAGCTGCAATTAAACAGGGAAGGCTGATAGCAAAAGGATTAAATGCAGGTCCAGGTGCAGCAACAGGCAGAATATATTTTAATGCAGCTGATGCTGAAGAAGCAGCATCAAAAAGAGAAAAGGTAATACTTGTAAGAATTGAAACATCACCCGAAGATATAAAGGGAATGAATGCATCAGAAGGCATTTTAACCGCCAGGGGCGGTATGACCTCTCACGCTGCGCTGGTTGCAAGGCAGATGGGAAAAGTATGTGTAGCAGGATGCGGTTCACTTGATATTGATTACTCTGCTAGAGAGCTGAAAGTTGAGCTTGCTGAAAAAACCGTGGTTTTAAAAGAAGGAGACTGGATCTCGATTGACGGAACAACAGGAGAGGTTTTTGAAGGAAAAATAAATACGAAAGAATCTGAAATTCTGCAGGTTCTGCTTGAAAAATCATTGAAACCTGAATACAGCGAAACATACCAGATTTATGAAAAGGTAATGCACTGGGCAGATAAATACAGGACATTAAAAGTAAGAACCAATGCAGACCAGCCGGACCAGTGCAGCAATGCTTTGGCATTCGGCGCACAGGGGATTGGACTCTGCCGGACAGAACATATGTTCTTTGGCGGAGACAGAATTGATGCTGTCAGGGAAATGATCCTTTCAGATACCCTGGAAGAAAGAGAAAAAGCGCTGGCTAAATTATTCCCGTTCCAGAAGGATGATTTCTACGGAATATTCAAAGTAATGGAAGACAGACCCGTTACAATCAGAACTCTGGACCCGCCGCTTCATGAATTTCTGCCTCATACAGAACATGAACAGAAAGAGCTTGCATTAAAAACAGGAAAAACTTTTGATGAGATAAAAGCAAAAGTTGAAAATCTGCATGAATTTAATCCTATGATGGGACACCGCGGATGCAGGCTTGGAATTGTTTATCCTGAAATCACTGCAATGCAGGCGCGCGCTATTTTTACCGCAGCAGCAGAAGTTAAAAAAGAAGGGATAAATGTTAAACCTGAAGTAATGATCCCGCTTATCGGTTATGCAAGCGAACTTGAAAATCAGACGAAGGTAGTCAGAAAAGTTGCAGCAGAAGTTATGGAAGAGCACGGAGTAAAATTTGAATATCATGTAGGTACTATGATAGAAGTACCAAGAGCTGCAATTACCGCTGATGAAGTTGCTCACACTGCAGAGTTCTTTTCCTTTGGTACAAATGATCTTACACAGCTTACTATGGGTCTATCACGCGATGATTCCGGTAATTTCCTTCCTTTTTACGAAGCAAAGGACATAATTCCAGGTGACCCGTTTGTATCGATAGATCATGGTGTAGCAGAGCTGGTAAGTATGGCCGTACAAAAAGGCAGAAGCGTTAAGCCGAGGCTTAAAGTTGGAATTTGCGGAGAGCATGGCGGTGACCCAAAAACAATTCATTTCTGCCATAAGGCAGGTTTGAATTATGTGAGCTGTTCTCCTTTCAGGCTTCCTATAGCAAGACTTTCTGCAGCGCAGGCACATTTAATGTATGATGATATACAAATAAAACCTGCCGCAAAAAAGAAACCGGCAATTAAATCAAAACCGGTCAAGAAAACAGCCTCAAAAAGAAAAGTAACAAAAAGAAAAAAATAAAAACTCTGTATTTAATAAAGCCGGTTTAAAAGCCGGCTTTATAGTTATATTCTTTACATTGCATTGAGAAAAATATATTAATATTTTTATATAATAATAATATAACAACCTGAATTTTTATGAAACCCGTCGTATATTTTAATAAATCTGTAATTCTGATTATTTTTTTTCTTGCAATAATCGTTATTTCCTGCGGCAAGGATAAAAAACCCGAGTTCGTTGACGATGAAACCGGTAAAAAAACCACTGAAAACAAAAACGAACAAAAACAGGATATAAAAGAAAATACTGTTCAGAATGATACTGCGGGTAAAATAAACAACAGCAATTCAACAGGTAATACAAATAACAGATCAAGGGAATTTGAAACAGAAAAGCCTGTTGCAGTAATTTCACCACTTGAAGCAGGAGATTATAACGGTAAAACCGTTACAGTAAAAGGTTTTGTGGCTGATGTTTACCAGTCAGAAAAAGTTGCGTACCTTAATTTTGTTGAAAAATATCCGAATAATCCGTTTACAGCGGTGATATTTGCCAGCAGGTTTGCTGATTTTCCTGAAATCATCAAATTCAAAAACAAAGATATTGAAGTAACCGGAAGGGTATCGATGTTTAAAGGCAAGCCGCAGATAATCTGCAATTCGCCTAAACAGATCCTGGTAAAATAAATCATTTTTTAAACACTGATTTTTAAGAATTTTTCCGAAGCATTTAATAAAACACCTTTTTCAAGCACCCCTATTACATCATCAACATATTTTTGCTGTCGCATGCCGACAAGTGTACAGCTTACTTCTTTCAGCGAGTTTATGAATAATATTGCTTTCTGTGAAAGCGATAAATCCATAAAATCAGCTGCTTCGCCAGGTTCAACAAGAGTATTTAAATTTAAATGTAGCTCTTTTTGATTTACATTTGCCATCAAGCCGTAAATACTGTCCATTATCCCGACCAGCTTGTTAACCTGCCTGGCAATTTTATCAAGCTTATCTTTCATTTCATCGGTAAGATTAGGGGAAGATACAAGAGTTGTTAATGCAAAATTTATCCTTGGGATCAGATACTGCTTCTTAATATCATTAAAGCTTTCAATTGTGCCGAAGTTTTTCCAGTTTTCTTTCAGCAGCTTTCCAGCTTTAAGAAAATAATTGACAGCTTCTTTGTTTTTATCTGTAAGGTTCAGAATATCGAGATACTCATTCAGAAATTCGTCTTCCATTAAATCCAGAAGGTTTATCTCGGCAGTGATCTGGGTTTCATCAAGCTTTGCATATTCATCATTTACCGGGAAATCTGCCAGCCTTGTTAGCCCTGTCACGCCTATAGCGTTCAGCGGGCGGTTTACCAGCACACCAAGCTCGCTTTCATATGCATACTCTAGAACATTGTAACTGTCTCCAACCTGGTTCCTGTTTTCAATTGCGCCTTTTTCATACAGGTTCAGCGGAAGCTCAATAACATAAAAATTATTATCTTCTGTAATTTCATTGGCGGCATCAACACAATCTTTTAAGGATGTAAAGACCGGGTCATCTGAATTTTTTACAAATGAATTCGATGATATCCCGTAATAACTTATCCTGCCCGATTTTACTTCTTCTTCGAGATATGTAAACGCCTTTTTTATCCTCATGTAATATTCTTTTCTTAATATTTCAGGCTCAAGCTCCTTGGCAAATGGTGAATCAAGAAAATATTCCGGGTTATGCAATAGGTATATATCAATAGTTTCTATTTTCAGTCTTTCCAGCGAAAGAGTGATCTGATCTTTAAGAAAATCCGGATGTATGCAGTGCCAGATATTTTCTGCATACTCTGTAACTTCATTGTAACCGCTGCCGGCTTCTTTCATCTTTCGGGCAGCTTCAAGGTTTTTACCCTGGATGTACCCCCCTTTGGAAACTATTACAATTTCTTCACGCAGCAGGCTTCCTTTGTTTACGAGGTCAACCAGAACATTTCCGATAAGTGTTTCGCTTCCGCCATCAGAATAATTTGCTGAAGTATCAATAATGTTAATACCGTTCTTTATTGCATATTCAAGAGATTCAAAATGTTCTTTTACACGGTAGTCAATTCGGTAAGCGCCAAATCCGCATGCAGATACAGTAAACCCGGTTTTTCCAAGCGGTTTATATAACAGCTTCGGGAATTTTTCGGCAAAATCTTTGGTGTTTTCAGCCAGTGCACGTGATTTTATCATTATAATTAATGTTTAACCGCATATCATTGCGGTAAAAATTTATTTGGTTATTTAATCTTCTGCTATAACTATCAGCTTATCTTTATCTGTAAATGTAACTATTTCAGATTTTTTTGGATTAACAACAACACCATAAGCCTTTTCTGAATTGTGTGAAAATTCATTTATCCTGTAACCTAAAGCAATTTCACCTTTGCGGGCAGCTGATTCGCAAAGAGTATAAAAGTTAACAGGCACGCCTGTTTTTATATAATTTGTAACAGGTTTGATATAAATTTCAGAACCTTCTGCATCAAACAGGTCATCGAATACAGCTTTCAGCTCTTTATTTTCTGACAGCTGGGAAAGCATTAAGCTGATAAGCTTATTGCTGATGATAAAATCATCTGCTTCTGTAACTTCTGCAAGCTCTTTATTCCTGATATCCAGCATCTCGCTCACAATAGTAAAATCGTGCCCGGTAACTTCTTCAATATTACGCAGATGCAGAAGTGTGATAAGTGATTTGGAATCGGCTTCCTGTTCGGGCATTGAATCCGAATAGCTGAGCAGAATGATATGGTTATACTTCTGCAGCCCAAGCGAGTCCAGAAGCTCTCTGTTGCAAATATTACCTTCAATAAACTCAACTGACTGGTTCTTTAGCTTCTTCTTAAGAATATTAATATCGTGCTCAACCATTTTTTCTTCGGCTACTATTGTAATTGATGAACCATTGCCAAGATAGTTATCGAGTTCCTTAGCTATACTGCATGCTTTTCGGTTCCATCCCAGGATTATAGTATGTTCAATAAAGATCTTTTCTATGTTTTCACCCGAAATTATTTCTTCGAATAAATTTAATTCTTTATTCCTGTTCAGTATAATAGTATCATCATCTCTGGAAATTGCAATTATTTTATCATCTGCTGTAATAACTGTATCCATCGGCGGATTAATTTTTGCGTTTCCGTTTCTGTTAAGTAAACCAATTACCGCTGAGTCTTCATAACCAAGTATTGCTTCACGGAAGGTTTTACCTGTTAACTGCGGTTCTTCCTGAAAGTAAATTTCATCCCCGTCAAAATCCAGCAGCTCTGTATAAACCACGCTTAAACCGGATTGCCTGCATGACTGAGCAATTACTCTTGAAATAAGATCTTCTGTGTGAACAAGTGTAACTTCTTCTGAAGCTATCATTTCTGCAACCGATTTATTGCTGTGGTCGCTGATTTCTGCAACAATGTGATAAGGCTCTTTACGCCTGTTCGGATTATTTGTAAGAGCCAGGATTGTTTTTATTACACTGATATCGGGGTCTTTACCTTCCTGAGCCAGAATGATAACGGAACGGGAATCATGAGGGTTCACAATTTCAATGTCATTCATATCTACTGTGCTTCCGCTTCTGCAAATTATACGAGAATTTTTTTTATCCGGTATTTTCAGGTTTATTTCATCTTCCATTTCAACCTTATCTAAATGCCCGAGTATAACAATAACAGCGCTGCTTTTGTTTTCATTTGCAATAATAAGTTCTGTAAGAATAGGAAATATTTTTTCTGACCAGCCAAGTATAAGTGTATGGCCGGACTCCACTACAAATGAATGTCCTTTGCGAAGCTCATCCAGCTTGTTTGATATTCCTGAAGCAAGAACACCGATAAGCGTCGAGACAATAAAAATTCCGCCTAGTGTAACTCCAAGCATTACAATTCTGAATCCCCAGCCGGTATCACCGCCCATTGTTCCCGGGTCAAGAGTACGCATAAGGCTTCCCCATGCAGCTTCAACAAAACTCAAAGAATCACTGTCATCCTGCTGAAAACCTGTTACAGTTAAAATTAAAGCAGCAGTTATTACAAGAAGTATTGAAAGAAGTCCCAGCCATCC
Source organism: Candidatus Tepidiaquacellales bacterium OLB5 (assembly GCA_001567545.1). GTDB lineage: Bacteria > Bacteroidota > Ignavibacteria > Tepidaquicellales > OLB5 > OLB5. The sequence goes on along the minus strand of LLZO01000103.1, from coordinate 6,793 downwards.
TATTAAAGCAGCAGGACCTTTAGCCATCAGGTTATCAAATTTATAGCGCAGTTTTTTGCGAAGAGGAATGTTATGCGATCTCATTAACTTACAGTATTATTTTATTTTTAATTATTTAATGATAATATCCGAACCCTGAGGCAGATTATTGAATTGTTTAATTTTCGGTTCTCTAAGAACATTCTTCGGGTCTGCATCACCATAGAAAAAATGATTTCCCTTAATTGCTGTCCATGTAACAGATACCTGGAATGAATTACCTGCAGGTACATCATTTCTTACACCGTGGCACAGTATTTTTTTGTTTTTTACGATCTGCCATGGTATATGTTTCAGCAGTTTATCAGAGACATTTTTGATGGTCATTTTAACGGTTACTTTGCTTCCTGCAGCCGGTTTTGGGGGAGAAACTGAAAATCTTATGACACTTACCTTATCATCTTTTTTTGTATGGGTTGTTTTTACTTTTTTTAAGCTCAGCTTTTTCTTCATTTTGTTGATTTTTTTAGATTTATTTATTGATTTTTACAATTTTATAAGGATATTATTGCAAAATCAACCCTTTTAATTAAATTTGCCAAAACTAACAGTTTTCGTGATATTTGAAATATCTAATATCTTGAAATAATATAAATGTATGTTTATTTTAAATAAATATATCTATAAATATAAACTAAATTTAATTTATAAAATGAAAAAGTTATTTACTTTTTTTGTGTTCATTTTGTTAACGGCAAATATTCTATATGCCGGTGACAGAATGGTAATAATAGAACGTTTTACAAGCTGGACATGCGGACCGTGCGCTTCAAATAATCCGGCAATGGATGCATGGATTGCATCGCTTGATTATGATAAGATAGTAGGAATTTCTTATCATATGAACTGGCCCGCTCCGGGAAATGACGGGTTTTTTCTGTATAATCCCGTTGATAATAATGCACGCAGGACTTTTTATGGTATAAACTCAATTCCCCAGGCAAGAATGGACGGTTCTATTACAGTGAACTCTCCGTATAACAGCACTACGCTTAATTCATTATTTGATACCAGAACAAACATGTTATCACCTGTAACCATGGTGTTAACCGACAGTATTTTTGGCGATAGTATTAAAGTTAAGGTAAGGATCTATTCAGAAATAGAATTAGCCAATCCGGTAGCTACAGTTCATTTGGCAATGGTAGAAAAATTTATATCTTATCCCAGTCCTCCGGGGACAAATGGTGAAACACAGTTCCATGATGTAATGAGAAGAATGCTCAATTTTGGAACAGGCCAGCAGGTTTTGCTTTTAACAGGTCAGACAATTTATGTTGAAAAAACATTTTACAGAGACCCGATTTGGAATCAGGCCGAAATGATACCTATGGTTTTTGTTCAGCAGGGTTTTGAAATGTTCAATGCAGGCAAAAAAACAAATAACTTTACACTGATTCCCAACAGTCCGTATAAATCAGTTCTTCAGGGGCAGTCACAAAACGCTACATTTGAAATGCAGATTCCTGTAACAAGCGCAGGATATAATTCCCCGGTTACATTAACTGCAGCAGTTGATCCCCCGAATGCAGGTATTACAGTTTCCTTCCCGGGCGGAAATGTAATTAATTCATTCCCGGCAGTGTTTAATGTTCAGGTAAATTCTTCGGCTTCTGTTCCAACCGGTTCATACAGAATCATTATTACAGGAACGAACACAAACAACAAAGTTCATAAAACCTCAGTATCATATCTTGTTGGTAAAAATATAATTATTGTTAACGCAAACAGAAGCACTCTTAAATTTGCAGTTGACAGCCAGCAATATACAAACATTGCTGCTTTTACGTGGGATCTTTCATCCCAGCATGTTTTATCTGCTGTTTCTCCGCAGGTATTCGGGTCAACAAGATATGTTTTTCAGAGCTGGAGCAATAATGGCGATTCAAGCCAGACTATTACAACAAATACGTCTACTTCTAATTATACTGTAAATTATAAAACACAGTTTAAGCTGATCTCACAGTTAATACCAGGCGGAATACCTGTTACCATTAACGGCGGAAATATTTTCTATGATTCATCTTCGACAGTTAACATTTCACCAACACCGCTGCAGTTAACACATAACGGAAAAGAATACTATTTCCAGAGGTGGATTGGTACAGGCAGCGGCTCTTATTCAGGACCAAATCCAAATGTAACAATAAATAATCTGAACAGCGTTATTGTACAGACTGCAGTGTATGATACAATTCCGCCGATCGGAATTCAGAACCTGAATACCGGCGTACCGCAGGTATTTAACCTGTATCAAAATTATCCTAACCCGTTTAACCCGGTAACAAACATTAAGTTTGATATACCGAAAGCCAGTGATGTTAAAATTACAGTTTATGACCTGCTTGGAAGCGAAGTCGGGGTTCTGTTCAACGGCAGGCTTGAAGCAGGATTTTATTCGACCGATTTCAACGCATCATCGTTATCATCGGGTATTTATTTCTACCGCATTGATGCCGGTGATTACACAAGCGTTAAAAGAATGGTGCTTGTGAAATAAAAATTAATTATATATTTAAAAAAGGCGTTCATAAAAATGAACGCCTTTTTTATTTTCCAAAATAAAACAATTTACTTTATTAAAACCATTTTACCGGTTTTATAATAACTGCCTGCAGTAAATACATAAAAATATACGCCTGATGGCAGGTTTGCACCTTCAAAATGAAAACTGTAAAAACCTGCAGGTTTAAATTCGTTTTTCAATGCTGTTGTTATTTCCTGACCAGCTATATTATAAATTTTAAGATCTACGACTGATGCTTTTGGAAGTGAAAATTTTATTGAAGTCGAAGGATTAAACGGGTTCGGATAATTATAAATTGAATACTGCATCGGTATCTGATTAATATTTATTGCAGTTTCTATTGAATCATCACAGGGAGCGCTGTATCCGTTTATCAATGCTCTTTCCGAAGGAAGTGATGCCAGTGATGTAATATCTACAGCTTCTACTTTATACATTACACTTCTGAATAATCCCGTACAGCCGGTTGCTCCGCTGCCTTCGGGATATAACGAAGTTTCGGCATCAATATAATAACCTGAATCAGGTGTAACAGTACCTATCAATAAAAATTCAGATGCGGTATCAGGGCTGCAGTTGTTCACTATGCTTCTGTATACATTATAAGATCCGCGGCTGCTGCCTGAGCCAAGAAAATCAGGCTCAATATTGCTGTCCCACCTTAGCACCGGATTAAATTTCCCGGTTCCGGGTTCAATTATATTTTTTGTTACTTTCAGATTTTTGGGCTTTGAAGGCGGAAGCTCCTGCAATGCCAGCGCATCATCAAAATATACTTTAATATTAATATTACCTGATACCGAATCCCTTGAAAGCAGTTTTACGGTCAATCCTGTGCGGCTTCCATCACAGGTAATAGTTTGCGGGTTGCTGTATGGACTTAAAATTTCATCATATCCTATATTGAAAGCATCCTTACCGTCACCAAGCCAGTCTATAGTAACAAAATAATCATTTGGTTTATCAGAACACGGGTCATCAGTAACTTCCTGCATATTAGTCAAAAACTCACCGAGCGGCTGATGAAATTCTGATAAACCCAGAGGATTTCCCGTAACTGTTTCAAAAAGAGGTATTTCAAAACTGTATCCCGGAATAAAATACGGCACCATTCTTTCTATATACCAGTTATGCCTTCCTTCAGGCTGCACAAGCATAACATCCCTGTAGTTATTGCATTCAGCCCGGTTCATCTGGTGATAAACATATAATCCTTTACCATCCGGACAGTACGGGTCCTGCTGTGCTGCATTAATGTTCCAGCAGTTTCTTCCGCCGCGTGAAATTCCGTCATACACCGAAAGCTTCTGATGATTGGCTATAAAATATTTTTCTCCGTTTTCGTTCAGCTGAACAGATAACAGGTCGCCAGTAAATACATAATCCCTGAGTGTAAACTCTGCGCTTTGCTGTGTATATGGAAAAGGTATTTCAACCGGAACAGTATATTCAAAGCTTGTTCTTTCAAATGGCGAATACGCAAAACATGAGTGCTCTACCCCTGTCATTAATCCAATTTCAAAATGCTGGGGTGTGTACCTGTGTGTCATTTCATGCAGGATTATCTGCGTCATTTTAGAGTAATTCTGCATGATGCTTAAACATGTTACCCCCGAACCTCCGTAAATCCTTGTACTATCAAGTGTAAAAAATGAGGTTATTCCAAGATCAGATAAACCGGATATTGGATACCCAAGCTGAAAGAACCAGTCATCTTCAGGATACAGGGGTACTCTGCGGTATACAACTACAATCATATCTGCGGAGTTATCTCCGCCTCCGGGCATCCAGCTCCAGCCATCAGGTGAAAATGTCCAGTTGTTATAACGTGTAAAATCTATATTATAGGTTGTATCGGCAATTTTAATTGCAAACTCATTCATATTTTCGTAATTGTATCCGCGTTCTTTATACCAGGCTGCCTGTTCGGGGAACCGGATGTGATACTCATCTCCGATAACATCAAATGTTCCCAAGGAAAGCTCCGAAAAATAATCCGAAATTGTATACTGCCTGTAGCGTTCTGTATAATTTACCGATGTATCACCTTCAACACTGTCTATGAATCTGCCGCCTTTAATATGAGGGTTTAACGGCCGCTGCATGCCGGGGTCATGCCAAACTGAATATCCGTTCATTTGGTCGCCGGTAACATTATCATCGGGGAATTTTGCATATATTATCATAATCCTTAAATATTGGCCGGGTTCCGGGGTTTTGTGAACCATTGAAGGGGAAAATTCACTGCTGAAAAATTGTTTTCCGGTTTTATTCTCTTTGTTCATTAAAGAAATATAATTATCAACACCGTGCGGAAAGCATGTTGATTTTGTATTACTGTTTTGAAATATTGTATTAATGCGATGCGAAGTGTTATACAGTTGAGAATACAGATCAGAATAACTGCATAAGAGATAGAACAGGGCTATAAGGTACTTAAAGTATAGATTCATTTTTTATCCTCCTGTAATTTTCTTATACAAAATAAGAATAGAATATTTTAAAATATATAGTATTTTCTGTTTTTTTTAATTAGTAGTTTAAAGATACTATAAATTTAAATTTCATTTGATTACAGCTTAAAATTAACTATTTTATAACAGGTATTATGAAAATCATCAAAATTTTAATATTTTTCTGGTTAATTATTTCAGTTAGTTTTTTTGCACAGCCTTCAAGGGAGTGGGTAAACAGATATAACGGCTCAGCCAATAAGTTTGATATTGCTTCAACACTTAAAATTGATCAGCAGGGTAACCCGGTTGTGTTCGGCAATATCAGCCAGACCGGCTCATTTACTGATATTACAGCCATAAAGTACTCACCTGCAGGAAGTATTTTATGGCAGGCTGTGTTTAATGGTTACGGAAGCGGAATTGATGAATGCAAAGATGCTGTTATTGCCCCGGAAGGCTCCTGTTATATAACAGGCTTTACTGCAGATACTTCACAGGTTATTAAAATGGTTACCATAAAAATAAGCAGTACCGGCGATATCCTATGGCACAATGTGTTTATGCCTGCAGTTTATAACCAGGGTATAGGGCTGGGAATTACAATTGATGATACAGGTAACATAATTGTCTGCGGATCATTTAGAAGAGCTAACGGCACTAATACAACAGCAGTTTTAAAATACTCACCTGCCGGAAATTTACTTGGAAGCGTTTATTTTAATAAAACATCTTTAAGCAGCGAAACACCGGTTAGTGTGTGCGCTGATAATTCCGGTAATATTTATGTTCTTGCTTCATCAAATGCTGTTGGAGGAGTGAACGATATATTAATGCTGAAATTTTCACCGCAGTTAAGCCTCATGTGGCAGAATACTTTCAGCGGAAGCGCTTTCGGCAGTGATATTCCGGTAAAGATGATACTTTCAGGGGATAACAAGCTTGTTGTAGCTGCTGCAGTATATAATGCGCCGGGCGGTTTTGATTATGCTGCATACAGGTTCGATACAAGCTCTGCGCTTATTATGCAGTATTTTTATAACGGTACGGGCAATAACCAGGATATACCATACGATATTACCTGCGATTCTGCAAATAATATTTTTATAACAGGATCTTCAAGAAATTTTGATACCCTTGGCAGCGAAGATATTTATACGATGAAAATAGACCCAACGGCTGTGCTGCTTTGGGGAAAAAGATTCGACGGGTTCGGGCGGGGGCTTGATTATGGCACAGCTGTTGCTGTTGATAACCGTGGGAATGTTTTTGTGGGAGGTACAACCGATAAGCATGATTTCCACCAGCAGTATGCGCTGCTTAAATACGGGCACCAGGGAGACCTGCACTGGCTTGAAGAATACAGCTTTATGGAATTTTCCGAGGATTTTGTTTATACTGCCGCCTGTGATAATAACGGAAGCGTTTATATTACAGGCATCAGTTTTGACAGCGCAAGCGATTATGATATTACAACAATTAAATACAGCGAACCTATTGGGATAAACAATATATCTTCTGAAGTACCGGATGATTTTATGCTGTATCAGAACTATCCGAATCCGTTTAATCCCTTAACAAAATTCAGGTTTCAAATTCCGGCAAAAGGCAAAAGCCAAAAGGCAAAAATTGAAATTAGTATTTATGATCTGCTGGGGAAGAAAATTGCTGAAGTAACAAATAAAGAATATTCGCCGGGTATTTATGAAGCAGAGTTTGACGGCAGCAATCTGCCGAGCGGGGTTTATTTTTGCAGGTTAACAGCGGAAGAGAT
>LLZO01000102.1 GCA_001567545.1 Candidatus Tepidiaquacellales bacterium OLB5 | reverse complement strand
ATTTGTGTATCACCTGATTGCATTGTAACCGGACCCATGTTAAATAAACCTCTACTATCTCCCTGGCTACTATCAAACCATCCTGTTCGGTTGCAAGCATCACCTGAAAACTTAAAGGAAGTAGGTTTACCTGTTACAAAATTGTAAAATATATTGCCGCATCCATCTTTACCCCGCATAAAATTATAAGCATATTCAGCTATATCCGGATCACCTGTGCATTCATTACCACCTCCAACAAAAAAAGTATAACCAGTTAATCCCGTTAACCTAAAACCAATTAAAGTATCATATGGTAATTTTGCAGTATCACTATTTAGTCCGGTATTTCTAATTGGACTTTGTATCACCTTCATACCCAAAGCCGGTGGATTCATTCCGTAAACTTGATCATTATTATCAAAATTGTATTGATAAACTAAATTTCTAACAGTATCACATCCATTTGCATCATCACTTGCATCCCCAATATCAGGATCATTGGCAAATGAAATAAATGTACTATCCCAGCTTTGTCCGCTTTTATTAATAATTCTGTACTTTACAAAATACATATCACGTAGGGGAAAGCAGTTAAAATTAAAAACCAATTGATGAACTTCAACTCCTATTGGAAGCGTTCCGCCCGGTAAAGATAACTCTGAACTATGTTGATTATTTGTACAATTTGTATAATCCATAAACACAAAAAATAAAAGTTCTTCCGGTCTGGCAGTCATACCGTTGCCAATTCCGGGTCTGTCACCATTGAATGCCGGCTGGTAGCCGGGTATTCCGTTCACTTCAACATACGGAGCGCCTTTTTGTACAGGCCAGTTTGCCCAGGAATCATAATTGAACGTATACTGTCTGCCGCCGGCTGTTTTATATCTTGTACCGCCGTTAAATAAGGACGGATCTGTTAACTGGACGTAGTAACCCCGCCAGGTTGGGTCACTGCAGACTGAAGAAGGCGGAACCTGACCGATAACAGGAATATTACCGGGGCTGTAATGTGTATTGTAGAAAGAAGCTGCCAGCCTAAGCTCGCGCTGGGGTCCGACTTTTGCGCCGATCCATATACCTGAAGTAAATACTGCTGTCATTCCCTGCGGTGCGGTTGCCGGCCAGTTAAACCCGGCATTTCCGGAGGGGAAAGATATTTTATCATAGTTAAAATAGCCGTCTGTTCTGAACACAGAATTGATGTTATTGCCCTGCATAAAAATGCTTTGTACCGGTGCAAGTGATTGCGAAAATACTTCAATGGAAAATATTGTTAACAGTAAAATAAATTTTTTCATTTTACCACCACCATCTTTTTTTGTTTGGAGAAAATTATCTGTTTTAAGAGAATAAAAATATACACCGCTGGAGTAATTTGAAGCATCCCAATTTACTTCATACGTACCGGGAGATAATTCTTCATTCACAAGTACTGCGATTTCTTTGCCTAGGATGTCGTAAATTTTTAATACAGCCCCCTCATTGTCTCCCCCTTTAAAGGGGAGATTTAGTGGGGGTATTTGAAACCTGATTTTTGTAACCGGATTAAACGGGTTCGGGTAATTCTGGTATAAATAATGCTTAAACGGAATTTCTGTTGATATCTGGGTAATACCAATCCCGCCGTTGGTTGTTCTCATTATTCCCCCATAGTCACCAACCACCCAACCCTGGTTTTCATTAATAAAAAAATATGGAGTTTACCGCAATTGAATTTTCATTTGTATTCTGAACGGACCAGTTTACTCCTCCATTTGTGGTTTTTCTGATCGAACTGCCTGTATTTATCCAGCCTGTTTCTGTATTGATAAAAAATAGATCACCTCTGTAGCTGCCGCCTGTAGGATATGTTGTCCAGTTTTCACCATAGTTAGTTGTTTTCTGAAAATTTCCGGAAACTGAAGTTATTGCATAGCCTGTATTTCCAAAAAATTGAAGAGATTGGGTTTGGTAAATCAATACTCTATACCAATTTATACCGCCATTAGATGTTTTATATAATCCGCCTCTTCCGATAAAGCCGGTTGATTCATTTAAGAAAAAAATATCGTTTGTATTACTGAAAATCGGAAAATCTATTACACTTTTTATCCAGTTATTCCCGGAATTGGTTGTCTTTATAAACACACCTGTGTAACCCGCTCCAAAACCTGTATTTTGATTAATGAAATGAAGGCAAGTTATTGGTAATGAATCAGCATAAACATTGTTCCAGCTAACTCCTGAATCGGTGGTTTTTAAAACAATTCCAAAAGCACCCTGAGCTCCACCAATAAAGCCGGTTGAGTTGTTTATAAAAGTTACGGTATTAAATATACTGTTACTGTTCAAAGTTCTGATGCTCCAGTTAACGCCGCCGTTAGTAGTACTTAGTAATTTCCCGTAGCCGCCGGAAGCAAATCCTGTAACCGAATTGACGAAATAAACTGATTTCAGATTTTCTTTTGTTAAATAATCCCGGTGTACTATATCCCAGTCATTACCACTGTTTGATGAGCGGAAAATAATGCCGCTATCAGCTGCACACCAGAAATTATTTGCATATGTTATTGAAGCAGCAATAACCTTAGAAAACAGACCATTTGCATTATTTTGAATCCAGCTTGCACCTGAACTAGTAGATTTTAGATAAGCAAACGGTGTACCAAATATAAAAACTGAATTTGACTGATCAACCTGAATAGAGTTTTGAATAGAATAATTTGAAAAATATGGCTGCCAGTCAGACCCTCTGTTAGTTGTTCTATATATTATATTGCCTGTTCCGGTTACAATGCATGTTTGATTATTAAGAAATTTAATATTTGTAAAAAAATTTGTATAAATATCTGTAAATTGATTCCAGTTCAGACCCCCGTTTGTAGTCCAAAGAATTTTACCCCAGTCTCCGGCGCAGACTCCGAAGTTATTATCTGCAAAAGCAACAGCATTTAGGTTTTCTGTTACGCCGCTGTTCAAACTTACCCAGCTATAACCGCTGTTAGTGGTTTTTCTGATCAATCCATTGCTTCCGCAATACCAGCCATTTACAGGTTCTGTAAAGTAAAAATCCTTTATGCCATAAAAATTAGTGTCAATAGTTATCCAGCTTAAGCCGCTGTTAGTTGTAAATTTTAAATATTTATCTACATTAACCCATCCTGTATTTATATTCAGAAATTGCATACCAACCATATAATTATTGGCAATCTCAGGAAAAGCATATTTACTAAAACTTTGACAGGCATTTGTGGTTTTATACAGCTTATACTGGGCTAAAACCCACCCTGTATTATCATTAAAAAAAATGGCATCTTTATAAAGTGATCCGTAAATACTTTCCCCGCTATAAATTAATTCCCAGCCGCCCTGGGAATACAATTCTGCGTTCAGCAGAATTATAAATATGATAAAAATTTTCTTTTTCATTTTACCACCACCATCTTTTTGTTTGGGTAAATTCATTTGTTATGAGTGAATAAAAATACACGCCGCTTGGGAAATTGGATGCATCCCAGTTGATTTCATATATCCCGGGTTTGA
>LLZO01000101.1 GCA_001567545.1 Candidatus Tepidiaquacellales bacterium OLB5 | reverse complement strand
TTGAATGGCATTCAAGAGGTCAGGAGTTCGATCCTCCTTAGCTCCACAGAGCTAAGGAATTAGATTCACAAATTAAATGGAGTTCCCCATAGGGGCTCCTTCGGAGCGATCCTCCTTAGCTCCACGCCATTTAAGTTTTTGTTTTAATAATCAATTAATTATAATAATAAATGTTCGCAATAGTAAATATTAAAGGCAGGCAGTATAAAGTCAGCGAAAGTGACAGGGTCTTTGTTCCGAGGCTTAAAGATGATATCGGGGCAAAAGTTTCTTTCGGTGATGTATTGATGTTCAGCAAAGATGACAAATCTTTCCAGGTCGGCGCGCCAAAGCTTTCTATGAACGTGGAAGCAACAGTTTTAAACCACGTTAAAGACGAAAAAGTTATTGTATTCAAAAAGAAAAGAAGAAAAGGATACAAAAGAACTAAAGGCCACCGCCAGCAGTACACAGAAATTGAGATAAACTCAATTAAGTAACATTTTTTTAATTCAGGAAATTTAAAATTTTTTAATATACAATGGCTCATAAAAAAGGATTAGGAAGTACAAAGAACGGCCGCGACAGTAATGCGCAAAGGCTGGGTGTTAAACGTTTCGGCGGAGAGCTTGTTACCGCAGGCAGCATTATTGTAAGGCAGCGCGGCACTAAATTCCTCCCCGGGCTTAATACTGCCCTTGGCAAAGATGATACTATCTTTGCTATGATAAACGGCAAGGTTAAATTCACCAACCAGACCAAAGAAAAGAAAAAAATAAGCGTTCTTCCCGTAGAATCCAAATAAGTTTTTCTTAAAGGGAATGATTCTTATTCCCTGAAAAATATTTTAACAGCGAGTGGACTTACGGGTTCACTCGTTTTTTATTGTATTTTTCATTCATCCGATGACATTGAGCTATACTAATTGGATGAGTATTCAGAAATAATAAAATTAAATTCTAAAACCATAATTTAAACGAGGCATAAAAAGTGAAAGTATCAGTAATCGGAGCCGGAAACGTAGGCGCAACCTGCGCAGAAGTACTGGCTCACCATGAGATCTGCAATGAAATTGTTCTGCTTGATATAAAAGAGAATTTTGCAGAAGGCAAAGCGCTTGATATATGGGAAACATCAGCCATCAATATGTATGATACCCGTATCACAGGCTCTACAAGTGATTATTCCAAAACAGCCGATTCGGAAGTTGTTGTAATAACTTCCGGTCTGCCCAGAAAACCCGGCATGAGCCGCGATGACCTTATTTCAACCAATGCTAAAATTGTTAAATCAGTTACCGAGCAGGTCGTAAGATACTCTCCCAATACAATAATTGTTGTCGTTTCAAATCCGCTTGATGTTATGACTTACTGCGCTTATGTTAACTCAAGGCTGCCTTCAACAAAGGTATTCGGCATGGCTGGAATACTTGATACCGGAAGGTATAAAGCATTCCTTGCTGATGAGCTTCATGTATCGCCAAAGGATATCCAGGCAGTTCTTATGGGCGGGCACGGTGATACAATGGTACCGCTTCCGCGTTATACTACTATTGGAGGTATTCCTGTTACCGAACTGATAAAAAAAGACAGGCTTGAGCAGATAATTGACCGCACCAAAAAAGGCGGCGGCGAAATTGTTAACCTGCTTGGCACTTCAGCATGGTATGCCCCGGGTTCCGCTGCTGCTCAGATGGTTGAGGCTATTGTAAAAGACCAGAAGCGTGTTTTCCCCGTTTGCGCACTGCTTAACGGCGAGTACGGATTAAGGAATATTTACCTCGGTGTTCCGGTTATTTTAGGCAAGAACGGAATTGAAAGAATAATCGAGCTTAAGCTGAATGATGATGAAATGCGGCTTGTAAATGAATCAGCCAAATCAGTCAAAGAAGTGATGAACGTTCTGGATAATATGAAAGATTAACCCTGTAATAAATAAGAAAATTTATTAAAAACCCGCTTATTTAAGCGGGTTTTTTGATGAAAATTTTGATCAATTTACAATTGCTATTTCAAAGGAGTTATTTATAAATAATTCAATCAGAATATTTTAATCAGCTCCCCTCCTTCAGGACTGTTTTAGCAGTTTTTAAGGAGGGGTAATTTTATCAACAACATTATACCGTTGTTGTTGTTGCATGTCCCGTCGGGATCACCAACAACATTTAAATCTTTTACTTTACCATAATCATTTTCCTGCTTTCGGTAAAACTTCCGCTTACTATTCTGTAAATATAAATCCCTGAAGGCATTTGAGATGCATTCCAGTCAGCTTTATAACTGCCGGCAGTTAATTGTTCTTCAAATAATGTAGAAACAA
>LLZO01000100.1 GCA_001567545.1 Candidatus Tepidiaquacellales bacterium OLB5 | reverse complement strand
CAGCCAAAACCAGGTTCAGAACAAAGAATTTACGCATTACTAAAAAGCCTTTCTGTATTAAAAAGCGCTGTTAAAACAACAGCGCAAGCAATTTTTTATATAATCTGCAAATATACCCAAAATTTGAGGGATATTCAAAGTAAAAGAGAAATGGTAAATCCGCTAATCATTCTGTCAGGTCTGTCCGAAGGACTCCTATGGAGAGGACCAGACTGAAGCTAATTTATATTCATTATTATTGAGATTTATGCAGAGTCAAACCGCCGGAAATTAGAACTGAATCTTTCACAAGCAGCCAGTCCTTGCGGTCCTTAGATTCGGGTTTTGAATTAATAACATTAAAATAAACAAGCACGCTGTCCCCTTTTTCTTCGATTACCTCGTAGGTACCTTCTTCTGATATCGGTGGGTAGCCCTGCATTTTATAATTATTGCCTTCAAAAATATACTCAATATACCAGCTTTTCACATCGGTTGAATCACCAATATCTCCTGAAGCGCTCCATTTGCCCTGAAATTTCTTTCCCGAAGGGTTACATGAGCTTAATATCAGTAAAAACAGTAAAATAACCGGAATAATTATTTTAATATTATCATTCATACTTCAATTTATGCATTTCTGAATTTTATAACAATTACTAAATCACAAAAAATTCAGTATATAATAAAAAAATTGTAACAGTTAAATCTGTTTTACCAGACTACTTTGATTTATTTACAAACAGTTGTTAAATATTTACTTTTAAGAAAATAAATGATAAAAATCATATTTTCCGTTGACGCAAATCATATTTAAATATGACCGTGATACCTAATTTTGTACCGGAATATGCAGATCTCAGATGTAGACCTAAAGGAAGGGACTCTCTGCTATCACTGCGGTGATAAATGTAAGAGTCTGGATATTCAAAGTGGTGCGAAATATTTTTGCTGTACGGGCTGTAAAACCGTTTACGAGATATTAAACGAAAACAACCTTTGCAGGTATTATGATATTGACGAAAACCCCGGAATATCCCAAAAGAAGCTTGATAGTGCGGCAGGCTCAAGATACTCTTATCTTGACGACCCAATAGTAATATCACAGCTTACAAGCTATAATGACGGCAAGCTTGCCGTTGCCTCCTTTATTATCCCCGTAATTCACTGTTCAAGCTGCATCTGGCTGCTGGAAAAGCTTTACAGGCTTAACAGCGGCATTCTGCAGAGCGAAGTCAACTTCGTCCAGAAGACCGTTAACATAAAATACAAGCCATCAGAGGTAAGCTTAAGAGAAGTTGTTGAGCTTTTAGTTGCTGTTGGATATGAACCGCAGATAAGCCTTAACGATATTGAGAACAAAGTTAAATACCAGTCAAACAAAAGCCTTTATTACAAAATAGGTGTTGCAGGATTCTGTACCGGCAACATAATGTTATTAAGCTTTCCTGAATATCTTGCACCTATAGGCTCGCTTGAGCATTCATTCAAACAATTCTTTGCATTCATAAATCTGTTATTAGGAACACCTGTATTAATTTATTCAGCAAGTGATTATTTTAAATCAGCATGGAACGGATTAAAACAAAAAAGTATAAATATTGATTTCCCTATCGTCCTGGGGCTGCTGGTTTTGTTTATACGAAGCGCATATGAAATTATAACAAACACCGGTGTTGGATTCATAGATTCAATGACCGGCCTGATATTTTTCCTGCTGCTTGGCAAGCTTTTCCAGGGTAAAACCTACGATGCCCTGAATTTCGAAAGAAATTATAAATCTTATTTCCCGGTTTCCGTTACAGTAACAAAAGGCGGCACAGAAACAAGCATTCCCGTTACAAATCTTAAACAGGGAGACAGGATTATAATCAGGAACAATGAGCTTGTTCCTGCTGATGCAATACTGTTTAACGGCAATGCCAATATTGATTACAGCTTTGTTACGGGTGAATCCATTCCCGTGCCAAAAGTCCAGGGAGAAATTATATACGCAGGCGGGCGCCAGCGCGGAAGCGTTATTGAGCTTGAAGTGATTAGGACCGTTTCGCAAAGTTATTTAACACAGCTGTGGAATAAAGATACCTTTGCTAAACGCGATGAAGATAAATTCAACTCGCTGGTAAACATTGTAGGCAAATATTTTACAATATTCATATTACTTATTGCTTCTGCAGCATTTATTTACTGGTATCCTGAAAGCTTAAGGACTGCTATAAATGCATTTACAGCAGTTCTGATAGTTGCCTGTCCCTGCGGTATTGCATTAACAAATCCATTTGCGCTAGGCAATGCAGTAAGGCTGCTTGGCAGAAATAAATTCTTTGTAAAAAATGCTTCAGTAGTAGAAAGAATTTCTAAAATTGATACAATTGTATTTGATAAAACAGGGACAATTACAAAAACAGGCGATGCCGATATAACATTCAACGGCAATGTTTTAAGCAGTTATGAACAGGTACTGGTGAAGTCACTTGTGCGAAGCAGTACTCATCCATTAAGCGGCAGAATTTACGATGCAATTGAAACCAAAGAGCTTGCCGAAATAACTTATTTCAATGAGCTATCAGGCAAAGGGATAGAAGCAGAAATAGAAGGCAGCCGTATAAAGCTTGGCAGCGCTAGGTTTGTTTCCGATGCGCCTGAAATCACCCATACTAACGATCTAAAATCCACTAAGCTTGACTCAAGAATATTCCTTTCAATCAATAATTCAGTTAAAGGATTTTTCTCAGTAAATAATATTTACCGCACGGGACTTGAAGATATTACAAGTTCGCTGAAAGATGATTTTGAGCTTGTAGTTTTAAGCGGCGATAATGACGGTGAAAGGGAAAATCTTTACAGGTATTTCGGGAATTCTGCCTGGATAAAATTTAACCAGTCGCCGCAGGATAAGCTGGATTATATAAAAGAACTTCAGGCAGAAGACAAGAGAGTAATGATGATAGGAGACGGACTTAACGATGCCGGGGCATTAAAACAAAGCGATGTTGGGGTTGCTATAAGTGAAGAAGTTTCAAATTTTTCACCTGCCTGCGATGCTATACTTGATGCCGGAGAGTTCCAAAGACTCAATAAATTTATTGCTTTTGCAAAAACAACAAAAAGAATAATAATTTTAAGTTTTATAATTTCAATTTTATATAATATTATCGGTGTTACACTGGCATTCCAGTCAGAAATATCACCGCTGATGGCAGCAGTACTGATGCCGGCAAGCAGTATCACTGTTGTGCTGTTTACTGTTCTGGCAACCAACATTATGGCAAAAAGGAAAGGCTTACAGGGAAAAAAATGAGCGTAATTGTAATTCTGATATTTTTCAGCGTACTTGTTGCAGGAACATTCCTTGCAGCATTTATATGGGCTGTAAGAAACGGTCAGTATGAAGACCGTTATACTCCCAGTGTCAGAATCCTTTTTGACGATGATAAGGAAGAATTAAAATGAAAAAGTTCGATCCAAGCACAAGTATACATGATTACCTTGTTTTCGGTGAGTTCGGGGATGTTAATCCAAGCATAACCGATTCAAGTACATTTACTTTTTTAAGCACCAAAACAATGGAAGAATCCTTTCAGCATGAAACTGAAGGATGTTTCCTGTATTCAAGGCACTGGAACCCGATAAATAAATTTTTAAGCAATGCGCTTGCAAGGCTTGAAGATGCCGAAGCAGCGCAGGTTACTTCCAGCGGAATGGGAGCAATAAGCTCAACAGTACTCCAGATCTGCTCTGCAGGCGATGAAATTGTTTCCGAACGGACAATATACGGCGGCACATATGCATTCTTCAAGAACTTCCTGCCCAGGCTTGGCATTACTGTAAAGTTTGTTGATATGCAGAAACCTGAAATGGTTGAGCTTGCCGTAACAGAAAAAACAAAAATGATATATGCTGAATCCATCAGCAATCCCCTGCTTGAAATTACAGATATACCGGCAATAAGCCGAATCGCAAAGGCACACAATATAAAGCTGGTTGTTGATAACACATTCAGCCCGATGGTAATTTCTCCGTTAAGGCTTGGAGCTGATATAGTTATTCACAGCATGACCAAATATATAAACGGCTCGAGTGACTGTGTTGCAGGATGTATATGCTCTTCAGCTGAATTTATAAACAGCTTAACAGATGTGAACAGCGGAGCAACTATGCTTCTTGGCCCGGTACTGGATAGTTTAAGGGCTGCAAGCATACTTAAAAACCTGCATACGCTGCATATCAGAATGCGCAAACACAGTGAAAATGCACTGTACCTAGCTGAAGAATTCGAGAAACTTGGCATAAAGGTTTATTATCCTGGGTTGAAATCAAATAAACAGTTTGCTTTGATTAATGAGCTGATGAACGAAGGTTTTGGCTGCAGCGGTATGCTGGCAATCGATGCCGGTTCATACGAAAAGGCATGCAAATTAATGGAATTAATGCAGAATGAAAAAGTCGGTTACCTGGCTGTAAGTCTTGGTTACTTTAAAACTCTGTTCAGCTGCCCGGGTCACAGCACATCGTCGGAAATTCCCGAAGAAGAACAGAAAGCAATGGGTCTGACTGAAGGATTGGTAAGATTTTCGATTGGGCTTGACGGCGATATAACAATTGCTGCAGAGAGAATAAAAAAATGCATGAAAACAGCCGGCATTTTGTAGCCGGTAGTATTCTATTTTGATATAATGTTTACGAGGCAAATTAAAATTATAAACTATATTAAACGAACTTAACTTATTATTAAAGGAGATTCCATATCATGGAAATGGAAAAGTTCAGTTATGATAATCGGATAGTCCGGAACTTTGCGTATGCGACGATGCTGTGGGGCGTTGTGGGTATGCTTGTTGGATTGCTGATAGCATTTCAGATCTATTTACCGGTCTTAAATTTCGGGCTGCCGTATACAACGTTCAGCCGCATAAGGCCTTTACACACAAACGCCGTAATATTTGCATTCGTAGGAAATGCAATGTTTATGGGAATTTATTATTCACTGCAAAGAATAACCAAAGCCAGAATGTTCAGCGACCTGTTAAGCAAGCTGCATTTCTGGGGCTGGCAATCAATAATACTATGTGCAGCCATAACGCTTCCTTTAGGTATTACCACAAGCAAGGAATACGCTGAGCTTGAGTGGCCTATTGATATCCTGATCGCACTCGTGTGGGTGGTTTTTGCCATCAACATGTTCGGGACAATAGTAAAACGCCGCGAAAAGCATATGTATGTTGCTATATGGTTCTACATCGCAACCGTTGTAACGGTTGCCGTGCTGCACATAGTTAATTCTTTTGAAATACCTGTTAACCTGTTTAAAAGCTATTCATTATATGCAGGTGTTCAGGATGCGCTGGTTCAGTGGTGGTACGGGCATAATGCCGTAGCATTTTTCTTAACCACACCGTTCCTTGGACTTATGTATTATTACCTGCCAAAAGCTGCAAACAGACCGGTATTTTCATACAAATTATCAATTGTGCATTTCTGGTCTCTTATATTTATTTATATATGGGCCGGTCCGCACCATTTATTATATACTGCCCTGCCTGACTGGGCACAGTCACTTGGTACGGTGTTTTCTGTTATGCTTATTGCGCCTTCATGGGGCGGTATGATAAACGGATTGCTTACTTTACGCGGCGCATGGGATAAAGTCCGCGAAGACCCTATATTGAAATTCTTTGTAGTAGCTGTTACCGCTTACGGTATGGCAACATTCGAAGGTCCGATGCTTTCACTGAAAAATGTTAATGCTATTGCTCATTTTACTGACTGGATTGTAGCACACGTTCACATTGGCGCTCTTGGATGGAATGGGTTCTTAACGTTTGGTATGCTTTACTGGCTTATGCCAAGATTGTTCAAGACAAATCTTTATTCAAAAAAACTTGCTAATGTTCATTTCTGGATCGGGACACTGGGAATAGTATTTTATGCAGTACCTATGTACTGGTCAGGCATAACACAGTCATTAATGTGGAAACAGTTCACACCTGAAGGAATACTCCAGTATCCTAACTTCCTTGAAACAGTTACAAACCTGATACCTCTGTACGCAATCCGTTCAGTTGGCGGAACGCTGTATTTTGTTGGTGTAATAATTGGCGTTTACAACCTTGTAAAAACCATAAAGCTTGGCACACTTGAAGCAGATGAGCCGGCACAGGCACCTGCAAGAATTTCATTTAACCAGCCTGAAGCAGGCGAAACCAAACACAGGTGGCTTGAAAGAAAACCTGCTCAGTTTGCTATTGTTGCTACAGTAGCAATATTAATTGGCGGTATTATTGAGATAATTCCTACATTTTTAGTGAAGTCAAACGTTCCGACTATTCCAAGTGTTAAACCATACACTCCACTGGAGCTTCAGGGAAGAGACCTGTACATAAGGGAAGGCTGCAATAACTGCCATTCACAGATGGTTAGGCCGTTCAGAAGCGAAACGGAAAGATACGGCGAATACTCCAAAGCGGGCGAATTTGTTTATGACCACCCGTTCTTATGGGGTTCAAAACGTACGGGACCTGACCTCCACAGGGTAGGTAAAAAATATCCGAATATATGGCACTACCTGCATATGCAGGAACCGGCGCAGATATCACCTGGCTCATTAATGCCAAAATATGACTGGATGCTGGAAAATGACCTGGATATTTCCACAACAGCAGATAAGATAAATGCATTAAGATCTATCGGCGTACCGTATCCTGAAGGATACGAGCTGACTGCCAATGATGAGCTTATGAAACAGGCGCAGGAAATTACAGCAGACCTTAATAAGAACGGTGCTCCGGTAACTCCCGAAAAGGAAATTGTTGCAATGATAGCATACCTGCAGCGGCTGGGTATTGATATAAAAGGCGATAAGACAGCCGATGTAAAGGGGGTTAAATAAATGTATAAAAAAGTTCTTGAAAATATAACAGGAATAGAAATTTATCCGGAAATATCACTGATTATATTTTTTGTATTTTTCCTTCTGATACTTGGATGGATATTTACATTAAACAAAAGTTATATTAAAAAAATGGAAAATATTCCTCTTGATGAATCTGAAACCGAAAATAAGCATAGTTTAAATGCAGGAGGTGTGAAATGAAAAAATTCATTAACAGCAAAACAGCGGTTGCGGCAATATTGACGGCAAATACCTCTTTGTTTGCTCAAACAACAACTGCTGCAAACAGTACGGATGAATATTCAAAGCTGGCAGGTGCAATGGTATTTCTGCTGATTGCTTTTCTGTTCGTACTGTTCTTCATTCTTTCATCTCCAAAATATGAATATTCCGCAGAAAGAAAAAAACGCGGTGAAAGCTGGATTGCAAAGCTTTCACGTATATTCAACAAAACCGTTCCTTTAGAGCGTGAGAAGGATATAATGCTTGACCACGATTTTGACGGCATTAAAGAATTAAATAACAGTGTGCCGCCATGGTTTAACTGGTTATTTTACGGAACTATTATTATAGGCGTTGTTTACATGCTTAATTATCATGTAATAGGTTCAGGCCAGGTTATGGTTGATGAATACCTGAATGAAGTAAAAATTGCCAATGATAAACGTGAGGAACTGATAAGAACAGGAGCTTTTATAAATGAAAATACGGTAACTGTTCTTACTGATGCTGCCGATCTTGACAAAGGTAAGCAGATATTTACCGCTAACTGCGTTCAGTGCCACGGACCCGATGGCGGCGGTATTGTTGGACCGAACCTGACAGATAAAAACTGGATTCATGGCGGAGGTATTAAAAATATATTTAAAGTCATAACCGAAGGTGTTCCTGCCAAGGGTATGATTTCCTGGAAAACCGCTCTGACGCCAAAACAGATACAGCAGGTTTCAAGTTATGTCTTAACTTTCCAGGGTACAACCCCGGCTGTTGGCAAAGCACCCGAAGGTGAAATATGGATAGATACAGAAACACCAAAGAACCAGGATTCAGCTAAAGTTAAAGATTCATTAAAGATAAAGACTGATTCTGTTAAAGTTAAACAGGATACCTTAAAGCTTAAAACAGATTCATCTAAAGTTAAAAAAGATACAGTTAAAAGCAAATAATGATTTAATTATACCTGCTGCTTTCATCCGGCAGCAGGTATAACAATTTTTACTGAGCAGCCCGAAATATCAATTTATGAGTAATATTAATACACAACCGGAAAAAGACTCTTTCAGGGACCATATAGCTATAATTACTGATGACGGTAAAAGGAAAGATATATATCCCAAAAAACCTAAAGGGAGATTTTATAATGCCAGAACTATTTTCAGCATTTTCCTGCTTGCATTTTTATTCGGGATGCCGCTTATAAAAATTAACGGACATCCTTTTATGTTAATAAACATCCTTGAACGGAAATTTATACTGTTCGGGGCTGCATTCGGCACTCATGATTTTTTTATACTTGCTTTGGGTTTAATAGCTTTCATAGTTTCCATAATTTTATTCACAGCCATATTCGGCAGGGTTTTCTGCGGCTGGGCCTGTCCTCAAACGGTTTTTCTGGAGATGGTTTTCAGGAAAATTGAATTCCTGTTCGAAGGAGATTATTTTAACCAGAAGAAAATGAACATGGCTCCGTGGGGATTATCCAAAACCACTCGGAAACTGGCTAAATGGAGCATATTTGTTATTATCTCCGTGCTGATATCCAATACACTTATTGCTTGGGTTGTGGGGATCGATGAGCTTGTTAAAATAATCACAGATCCTGTTTCAAAACATCTGTGGGGTTTTATATCCATGATAGGATTTTCGGGATTATTCTATTTTATATTCGTTTATTTCAGGGAGTATGCATGTATTTATGTATGTCCATACGGCAGGCTGCAGGGAGTTTTGCTTGATCAAAACTCAACAGTAATAGCTTACGATTATATAAGGGGTGAACCGCGCGGAAGAATTAAGAAAAAAGAAACACGACCATCCGGTGACTGCATTGACTGCAGCGCCTGTGTTGCAGTTTGTCCAACAGGAATAGATATCCGCAACGGGACTCAGCTTGAATGTGTTAACTGTACTGCATGTATTGATGCCTGTGACAATATTATGGAAAAGGTAGGCAAACCAAGAGGTTTAATAAGGTTTGCTTCGGAAAATAACATCAGGAACAAGGCTAAATTTAAATTTACAGCCCGGGAAATTGCTTATTCAGCCGTCTTGCTGATATTGTTCGGGTTGTTAACTTATCTTATATCTACAAGGAAACCGATAGATGTAACTATTCTGCGTGCCCCGGGAATGATATTCCAGGAACAGCCTGATAATAAGATAAGCAACCTTTATACTATGAAGCTGACAAATAAAACATTTAATGACGTACCTGTCTCACTTAAGCTTGAAAATTTAAACGGCGAACTAAAAATAATAGGCAATGATATTAAAGTTGGTCCAAATGATGTTTCGGAAACAAAATTCCTGGTAATTATTGAAAGGAATGAGATTAAAACAATGAACGTACCCTTAGAAATTGGATTATATAATGAAAGCGGTAAATTTGAGACCAAAAAAATTAATTTCCTGGGTCCGCCGCCCCAAAAATAGTTTTCAATAGAAAGGAATTTATATTATGAGCTGGGGAAAAGGAATAATACTTGTATTTGTGATTTTTATTCTGGGTATAGGTATAATGGTATATAAATCAATGACAAAGAATATTGATCTGGTTACTTCTAATTATTATGAAAAAGAGCTTAAATACCAGGAACAGATCGATAAAATAAATAATTCAAACCGGCTTGAAGAAAAGCTGAAAATTGAATTTGACGGTAATACTGTTCAGATCATTTATCCTGATTTCCCGGGAAAGCTGATAACAGGTGAAATATCATTCTATAAACCCTCTGATGCAAAAAGTGATTTCAGGCTGCCGGTTGAAACAGGAAAAGATATGAAACAGGTTATCGAAACTGCAAAACTTTCAAAGGGAATGTGGAAAGTTCAGGTTAACTGGGCTATGGATGGTAAAGGATATTTCAGCGAAGAAAAGATAATGGTTCAGTGATATGGAATTATTAACAGGTTTTTTGGTCGGGTTATTAGGAAGCTTTCACTGCATCGGGATGTGCGGTCCGATAGCAATTGCCCTGCCTAAAAGCAAAAACCTGTTAGCCTCAAGGCTGCTTTATAACCTTGGCAGGGTTATAACATATTCAATATTGGGACTGCTTTTCGGTTTATTAGGTGAAAGGCTTGAAATGTTCGGGCTCCAGCGGATTATATCTATTACACTTGGTGTAATAATAATTTTATCAGTTTTAACCCCGGCTGCTTACAGAATCAGGATATCACAAAACCTGGGTTTATATAATGGAGTTACTTTGCTTAAATCTTATTTTGCAAAAATGTTCAAAAGCCATTCAATGGCTTCTATGCTTGTAATCGGTCTGTTGAACGGTCTGCTGCCGTGCGGATTTGTTTATATAGGCATCACCGGAGCAATTGCTGTTGGCAGCGCTGTAAACGGAATGCTTTTTATGGCTATGTTTGGATTAGGAACATTTCCCATAATGCTTGGGGCATCACTAATTGGCAGTTTTGTAAATCTTAACATCAGGCAGAAATTAACCAGGCTGCTGCCTGCATTTTCAATTATCCTCGCAATAATTTTTATACTCCGCGGATTAAATCTTGGAATTCCATACATCAGTCCAAAACTTGAACAAAAACCTGCCGGTGAAGAAGTTATATGCCATTAACTTAAAGATATTTAACAATTCTAAAATACGACCCCGTCTATACATTAAACACATTATATATTATACACATCGTTTAAAATTGTTTTTAATCGATAACCGCATTTTAAATAATCAGATACCCGTTAAGAGAAAAGTCATTATGATATATGAGTATAAAATTGATATTTCTGAATTTTTACGAAATTAATAACTTAAAATAAAGATAAAAATCATATTTTATCTTGACGGCAGTCATATTTCAATAATTGGCCATATACTATTTTTGTAATGGTACTTATTGAGGGCTGCTCCTCGGTAAGGATGGATGAAGGTGGCATTGAGCCATTCAAGCAAGGCGGAGGGGACTCCGCTTTGTGTTTATATACAGGATTGTTACGGCGGGACTTCACACGCTGACACTCTATAAGTCACAGGGGGATTCCGCCTGGTGTTTATATATACTGACGGTAAAAGTATAAAAAAAGCACAGGCAGGAATGTCTGTGCTTTTTTAAATTATTTCTATTGCCGGTATAACCTACTTCAGCTTAAATACAAATGGTACTGATACCCAGACCTTTACAGGTTTACCATTCTGCAGTCCGGGTGTGAACTGAAGCTGCATGGATTTGGAAGTTACCTCATCCCTGAATATATCGGGTCCATTAACACTGCCTACTTTAATAACGCTGCCATCGCCGCTGACAAGAACTTTAACAGTTACCTTTCCTTCTATTCCGGCTTCAATTGCCATAGGCGGATAAGTCATTGAATTCCTTACCTGCTGCAGGTTCACACATTCCGGAGCTTTTTCAACTTCAAATGACTGGTAAACAGTTTTTTCCTTTTCTATAACTTCATTTTCCCGTTTTGTTATCTTTTCTTCTATCTTTTTTTCTTCAATTTTGATAGGACCTGAAAAAGTAAATTTTCCGGTATCGCCAACATTAGAAACCGGTGTTTTAATTTCTTCAAGCTGCTGCTGGGTTTTAATTGTCTGTACATCAGCTCTTTCTTTTGCAACCGGTTCAGGAGTTAATGCTTCCAGGTCTTTTGCGGGAGTTGTTATTTCCTCAATTTTCGGAGGGGGAACTTCCTCATCCAGTGCCGAAGGCGGCGGTTCAAGATCGGTGATAGAAACATTAATTATTCTTTGCTGGATATTACGCATTTCTTCTTCATGTTTCATCTTGGAATAATAATACATTCCCCCGTACGCAGCTACAACGCATATATGCAGAATTATAGAAAAGATCAGGCCTTTCTTCAAATATTTCCTGTAAGGTAACTTAAGCTCATCAGTAAAACTTGAAGGAAGACTGTTTAAAGCAATTATTGCGCCCATTATAATGCCCTCCTTAACAGTATGTTATGAAAAAAAAAATAAAAAAGCATTCCCTGCTAAAAGCACGGAATGCTTTGAAAACATTAGGCTGCTATATTTAACAACCTGTATCATATTAATTAGATATAATTAATTAGTTCTTAATAATTATACCCGGCAAAAAACAATTTGTTCCTTCAGGTTTTAAACCCCGGCAAGATCACCCTCTTTAAGTTTATCCCTTATCTCATCCAGTTTATCCTTAGGCAGCACAGAATTAACTTCCCGGATGAGTATCTCTTTCTTTTTATGTGCATCTCTTTGCAGCAGGTCTGCCAATGCTATCATTTCTGCCTGCAGAAGATCTTTTTCTTTCCGTATCTCATCGTTATCAGAAAATATGTTCTTCAGCGCTTCAAAGAGCAGTAAAATGTTTGCGTTCTCGTTAGTAAAAGAGTCTGCCATTGATTTTTCCTGCAGAATTTCGCGAAGTTCCTTTAACATCAGCTTTTCTTCCATTGCAAAAAACCTGCTTAACTCATCATAAAACGTATTCACAGTTTCGTTTATAGTTCGTATGATGTGCGTATTAATACCATCTTTTTCTATATCCCAGTACAGCTCATCAAGGGCAGCTGACATTTCAGTCATCCTGTTATATTCTTTTTCAAAAAAGCAGGTAGGGCTTTCTGGTTTTTTCCCGTTTAGGCTGAATGTATTTTTTGTTCTCATGTCAGTTCAGGCTGATTTTGGTTAATGCAACCGGATTAATTTTTATTTTTGTCCGGGCAAGCTCTGCTTCAGAACTTTCCTCCGAAGATATACAGCAGGAAACCGGACAAACAGTATTGCATCTTGGCTCTGGATAAACATTGCGGCATTCATTGCATTTTGACGGGTTGATATAATAATGATCAAAAGACTGGTAATATTTAGCCATAAAAAGATTATTCAGGTATTTGGGGCGTTTGCCCGCAAAGTTCAGCTTTGGCATGATCGCATGAACAGGGCACTCTGTTTCGCAGGCGCTGCAGTTTATACAATCATCGGTTATACGTACGGACACTATATATCTCCCGTAAAATATTGCTGAAATATGGTTTAATAAGAAGCGGAATAATATTCGCCGTAATTAATCTGAATTGAATATTTATCCCGTATCAAATCTATTCAAAAATAGCATTTATTAGTACCTGTTTCCTATGATATGCCTCAATTTTCAATATGATATATATCATATTAAAACCTGTAATTTTACCAAAATTACAGGTTTTTGTTAAAAATTGATATTTTTGAAAATGATTACTTTAAATCTGACTTATTTTTAAACTTTTTTAAATTTACTATTAGTATGGGAATATGCGATAGCCTTACAATACCTTCTGAAACATCTTCGGAGAAAAATCTTTTTAAACCTTTTTTCCCGTGAGTGCCAATTGCAATCAGGTCAGCTTTAACCTCGCGTGAATAATTAAGTATACCTTCTTCTTTCATATAATCGTTATACAGAGCTGTAACAAATTTACCCCCAAACTTCTTACTGAATGTTTTGATCTTTTCCCTGTCATCAATAGTTCTGCTGAACTGGTCCATAGTGTTGATCTTCAGCAGGTGAATTTCAGCTTTATTTATTGATGCAATTTCTCTTACAAAAGGAAAAATACCATAAGCTTCCTTCGTAAAATCTGATGCAAACACAACCTTTTTGAAGATACCCTTCGCCGGTTTGACCGGAATAATTATAACAGGCTTTACAGCAAAGCGAACTACTCTTTCTGCAGTGCTTCCAAGTATTATCTCCTTAAGATTTCCTGCTCCGTGCGAACCCATAACTATAAGGTCAGCTTTTATCTTTTCTGCATAAGTTGTAATTGTATTGTGAATATTTGAGCTTACTTCGTAAGCAGTATTTACTTTCAGCCCTTTTAAAACAGGTCTTTTAAGAAGGTTTCTAAGCCTTAAAGCAGAACTTCTTTTCAGGTTTTCGTTGATACCATCAAGCATAATAGAAGCCGGTGGGTTAAAACCCCCCGGTTCTGCAGCAAAATAGTAGTTTGAAACCTCGCATACGTTAAAGATATATATTTCCGCTCCTGTACTGCGTGCTAACTGTGCTGCAGCATCCAGTCCGTAATATGAAGGTTCTGAAAAATCGGTTGGTACTAATATTTTTTTCATAGCTGGTTTATTATTTTTTTAGTTTCATTTCGGCTTCAGCTTCTGCTTCCATTTTTTTTAGCCTGGTATAATAATCCGGAATTTCCTTTAAATGCGCCAGTGCTATTTTAGCCGTCATTATAAGATCATCCCCGGTAACATTTGTTACCGGATCAGCCAGTCCATGCTCCAGTTCTGTTTCCAGCCCCATCCTGAACTGCTCGATATCATAATTATTCCAGTCTATACCAAGCTCATTGCCTGCCCATTTAGCTTCTTCTATTGAAAATTTTCCGGTCTTCATAGTATGTAAAATATTTTATGTAAAATAACAAACAAATATTAAGGATTTAATACCAAAACAATTCAAAAAAAATTTTGAATAAACCTGTTTATAATATATAACAAAATAGCAGTTAATAAGATTCATAAAAAAAACTGCGGTTTATAACCGCAGTTTATAAAATGAGAAAGAAAATTAATAAATATTATTTCATATTCAGTGTATTGTCAGTTTGCTGTTCAACATAGCTGTATTTCTTAAAAGCGGCAGATTTAAAATTTTTATATTCCCTGATGAAAATGATATTAATCCCCTGTGTGTAAATTCAGTTATTATCTTTTTCATATAACTTTTTGAAGTGCAGGTATAGCTTGCCAGCTCATCAATGGAAAGATGAATGTTCAGGTCTTTTGTTTTGTTCAGACCGTATTTTTCAACCAGCACAAGCAATGTATCTGCAAAGCGTTCATCAGACATTTTTTTCGCTGATTCTGACTATGTGGTCTTCCATGGAGTCTATCCTTGAACACAGGCTTTTCATAACCAGCAGCTTGTATGTGTTATTGGAATTAATAAGCTCCATAAAATCATTTGCAGAAATGAAGCTTACGCGAGTTTCTGCAATAGCTGTTGCAGAGTTAGTGTATGGATGATTGTTAACTACAGAGTGCAGTCCAAGGATCTCCCCGGCCGTAGCAAGATGAAGGATCCTTTCCTGGTCCATAGGTTCATTTTTATGGATCTTAACGCTGCCGGATTCAATACAGTATAACCCGGCTGGCAGATCATTTTCCTTAAAAATCACATCATTTTTATGGAAAATGAACTGAGTAAGCTCCCCGTAATTTTTTATGATTTCTTCTAAACCAGTATTTGTTGGCATTTTGTTATAATGTTCAATTTCATAACAAAATTAGCCTGAATTCAATGCATTTTACAATGATTTCAATCATAAAAAAATATGATTTATGTAGCTTTAATCTATGACATAAGGATGCAGTATATAACCTAATATATTACAGTGGGTTAAACGGCAAAAACTAATCGTAAATATGAGCGGTTTTAATTAATCCCTGGTGATTATTTACTTTTATTCTTTTTCCTATCAGGTCGATCAGCTTTTCATTCTTAAAATCAGATAGGATCCTGATAGTAGTTTCAGTAGCTGTACCAACAATATTGGCAATATCTTCTCTTGAAATGATTGCATTTATTGCACCTTCTTTATCGGTACCATAGAATTCCAAAAGCATTAAAATTGCTTCAGCCATTCTTTCGCGGACAGGTTTCTGCGCCAGCCCGGTTAAGCGGGATTCAGCTTCTTTAAGATCATGTGATAGCAGCTGCATCATTTGAGTAGAGAGGTCTGCATTTGTATGCAGAAAATCAAAAAATGTTCTTTTGGGAATAAAACAAACTGTAGCATCTTCCATAACTGCTGCAGTACCTGAATATGCTTCGCCGCTGATAAGCGAACGGTATCCAAGAACGTCGCCTTCTTTGGCAAGCCTTAATATCTGTTCCTTGCCTTCTTCGCCTGTCTGGTATATTTTAATCTTGCCTTTGTTCACACAGTAAACACCGGCAGGCTTATTGCCTTCGTTAAAAATTATCTGGCCTTTTTTATAAATGCTGCAATTCTTCTCTGAATCCATTTCCGAAACCTGGGCTGTTGTTAATGCACAAAACACATTGCCTAATCTGGAACGGCATTCATCGCAAACGGGATGTTCAAACTGGGGTTTCATATGTTTTATTTCTTATTTAAAATACAACAGAAATCATCAAAACCTGTATTTTAATTAATCAATAATAGAATGTAAAAAAATTAAAATAAAGCCAATATTGTATCAAAAATCATATTTTTAGTTAACTTTTGATTTTTTTAAATATATATTTATCAATTATTTAAAAAAATGAAATAAAAACTTCCATATTTTTATTACTGTAATCAAGCTTGATATTAAATTTTTGCTCATACCAAAACCTGACTATTCTCGCTTTTCCGTCTGATATCTTCAGGCAGAATGCAATAATATCATCTTCGACAATTCCTTCAGGCACTATATCTTTATTGTCATCTTCAAAGCCGAATACTTTTTTTATCTCTGAATAAATTTCTACGAACCTGTTTGCATTGGGGTGATTAACAGTACATATAAAACCAAGTCCCCGGTTTAACAGGATACGGTCGAACAAACCCGGATCATTCTTAAGGTAAAAATCTGAACCTGCGGCATCAAGAGAATTATTGAAGAAGAAACCGGTGGTATCATTTGGATCTTCAAGGTTCAAACCAAAAATATTCTGTGCATTCAGGCCGGTGCAGTTAAGCACCAGCAGGCTGAGAAATAAATAAAATTTCGGAAGAGCTGAATCAAAGCTTAGCTTACTGCTGAAATTCATTTAACATCCCTTATTATTCGGTTAACCTTATAGAGCTTAACCAGCTCGCTTTCCCTGTAGTTTACCGGCGGAAATTTTGTATTGATGCTGTAAAGAGTTATAAGCTTGTTTTTCCTGTCCCAGCTTATCAGCTTTGCATTTGCTTCGTAGGTATCGGGCATTGAGCGGAACACTGCAACTACTGCAGTATTATCTTTTACTTTTTCAGTAAACTCACTGCAAAGCAGCCTGTCACCCGGATTTATATATGGCCTCATCGAGTCACCTTTGGCAATAAGTATAAACGGATTCATCATACCGCTTACATCGGCCATTTCATAGATCCTGACAGCATTATCAAGCCAGGTGGCAGCTGGTGAACCGCAGTCTGCAAAGCCAAGTACGGGGACCCGGCTGAACTTATGGGAAATATCTATTTCAGGCTTATGTTTTTCACCGAACATTGTATCAGGCGTTATGCCGTGAATTGTCCTTATCTTTTCAAGCTGTTCTATTGTCCAGTCGCTTATTCCCCTTTTGATTTTGCTTAAAGAGCCTGCATTTTCATCTATGCTGTTTGCAAGCGCATAAATGGAATGAATACCCTTTGCCGCCAGCATAGGAAACAGCCTGCTGTTAATTTTCAATGTCAGAGCACGGACTTTTTTGGGTTTTTTCTTCATTTTTACTCCCTGTTTAATAATAATTTATGAAAAAATATTTGCTAATACCATATATTGCACTTGACATATATGCTAATTGCATATATATTTGTACCGTATTTGAAATGGTTCACAAATATAACCATAAAATACCTTAAATGATTTCACTAAACAAATCTTTTTTCAGCAGACCCTGATAAACTTTTATTAAACTGATTTATGAATAAAACCCTGAATAAAAAAGCAATCTCACCTGCATATACACTGGCAGAGCTAGCCGGCTTTGGTCTTACTTTTGATGAGGCAAAGCTTCTGCTTTCGGATGAAAAATTTCCATCGCTTAAAACTGCCAAAAGCAGCGCAGCTTATGATAACCTGGTGAAAAAAGCTGAGCTTAAAAGGTCGATAGATATCGAAAGTTCACTTTTTGACAGGGCAAAAGGCTACCTGACCACAGAACTGCACAAGATATATGTGAATGCCGAAGCTAAAGATAAAAACTCAGAACCGGATAAAGATCTTGACACTTCAAATGTTATTAATATCGAAGGACATAATGTAAAATTCAAAGAAATAAGGTATGTAACAAAATATGTGCCTTCTGACAGCTCAGCTGCCCTTTTATGGCTTTATAACCGCAGAAGCGGCAGGTGGAGCAAAAATCCGGATGTACCTGAGAACACAAAAACTTTTGAAGAATTTCTGCAGGAAAGAAGGCTTGCAAAAAAAGAAGCCGACGAGAACTCTTAATCAATATGAAACACCGGTACATAACACCCAGATGGTTCAAAATGAACGAAAGAGCAGTTAAACATCCTGTTCAGAATAAAATGGAATCTGATTTCAAACAGATGATATACAGGAATTATATAATAGCAGCCGGACGGCGTTCATATAAAACCGAAAGATTTGCAAAAAGGCTTCTTGTGAACCTGTGTATGGATGATGACCTTGATGGCCGCAGGTATTTTGCCGGAGCCCCCACCAAACAGCAGGCAAAAGAAATCTTCTGGGATGACCTGAAAAAGCTGACCAGAAAAAAAGATATAAAAAAGATATCAGAAACTACTATGAAAATCCATTACATAAACGGCTGCACAATTCAGGTGATCGGGTTAAAAGAATTCCGCAGGGTACAGGGCCAGCTAATGCACGGCATAGTAATTTCAGAGTACCAGGATTGCGACCCCGGGGTTTATAATGAATCGATTGAGCCTATGATAAACGATACACGCGGCTGGTGCATAAAAGAAGGGCGTCCGTTCGGTAAAAATCATTTCTTCGATGACTTCCTTAAAGGCAGGCACGGCAAAAAAGGGTGGCAGTCATACCACTGGACAAGCGAAGATATCCTGAGCAAAGAACAGATAGAAGAAGCTAAGGCAAACCTTGCAAAGCCTGATTATGAAAGAGAATATAAAGCTTCGTTTGAGACTTTAAGCCAAAGTCCCTATTACGGATACGGAGAAAAGAACAATAAAAGAACAGAAATACTGCCGCAGCTCCCCTTTATAATTGCATGTGATTTTAATGCCGGCGATAAACCAATGAGCTGGGTTGTAGGGCAGGAACATACCCAGGGAAAAGATAAAATTACATACTGGCATAAGGCACTGAGCTTTCAGTTCACCAACACAATTACAATGTGCAAAATTCTTGATGAAGATTATTTTATGAAGCTAAACAGCGGTTACCCGCGCAGGATAATATTTTACGGTGATTATGCAGGCAGGAAACATACATCGAACTCAAGCTACAGCGACTGGGAGATTATTGAAAATTATTTCAGGAATAAAACATTAATAGAAAAACGGATAAAGCCCTGCCTATCCATACGGGATTCGATTGCAGCAACAAATGCCAGAATGCTGAACAGCAGGGGCGAACGTAAACAGTTTGCTGACCCTGAAAACTGCGAAGCGCTTATCAAAGACTGGCTGTACTGCTCATGGAAAGATAACGGAAGAGAGCTTGATGACAGGGATCCGCTGAGGACACACTTATGCAGGGCAGTAGATTATTACAATGATTATGAATTTTCTATAAAAAGCAAACCAAACACAGAATCATTCAGAACAATATGACAAATTGCGGAATGCGGATTGTGGATTGCAGACTTATGATTTCGGATTGCGGATTGTGAATTTCGGATTAATAAATTTACTAAAAAATGCACCATGTAAACTGAAACCTGAAACATATAACTTATTAATATATCAACTTATTAACTCCGGCGCTTTTTGCCGGTCCCGCTAGAGGCGGGATATTAACTTAAAAACCTTTTAAACAATTTACTGATCAATCAATCAACCATTTAACCAATTAACATAACCCATGCAATTGAACGGAAATATATTCAACGAACTTGAAAGCGCTTACAGCAGCATGCTGCTTAAAAGCGAGCTTAACAGGCTGGCTGTTCATACTGAATTTGCTGCATTCTACAACAATGATTATGAATCAATTTGCGGGTACCTGCAAAAAGATACATTAAACAACCCGTTTTCTGCCGAAACACTTAAAGAGCTTAAGTTCAGGCATGTTAATGTGACAGGAAAGATAATAAACCGGGTTTCAAGCGGAATATTCATAAAAGACCCGGTAATTAAGCTGGTAAGCGGAAATGAAAATGAACAAAAATTACTTTCCGGTTTACTGAATAAAACCAAATTTATTTCAAAAGTAAAGGATGCTTTCCGCAAAGCTGTATATTTTAATACTGTTGAAGCAAATGTTGTTTGGGATGAGAATAAAAAGGATATGCGGATAGATGTTATTACCCCTGATAACTGTACGGTTGTAACCGGAAGCGATTACCTTGAAAAGATCAAAATAGCAGTACGCAAGGCAGATGAAAACGGTGAAATATACTGGTCGGTTTGGACAGATACAGAACATTACCTTTTAAAAGGTGATAAAAAATACAGCGCAGGAAATAATCCAGGTATGATAAATCCCTTTGCAGGCAGCGGTAGGTTTTCACTTCCCTTTGCAGTATTAAGGATTGAAGAAGGCAGTGATTACTGGGGAGAGCCGAACTGGAATATTTTCCTGCACCAGAAAAACCTTGATATCAGGCTTACCGATCTTAATGAATCAGAGCTTAAAACCCTTCACCAGATTTACCTGGGTATAAATACAAATTTCACCGAAGGAGAATCGTTCCGTGCAGGCGATTTTAAACAGATAAATAATGTAAAGGAAGAAGATAAAGAGCCTAAGATCGAAAGCGTTGTACCGGGAACTGATCACACATCGGTAAGGGAAAATATCGACTGGCTTAACAGGCTGGTTCTGCAGAGCGAAGGGATCACCGGAAATGCTGCAAGTACGGAGCTTAAGGCAGAATCAGGCGCAGCTAAAGTGATTGATGAGCTGGAGCTTTTGGAAAGACGCGAGGAATACAAGACACTGCTTTATCATTTTATGCAGCATTTGCTTGAAGTAATAAGGGTTGTGTGGAATTACTACAATCCCCAAAACAGGCTGCCGGTTAATAAAGGATTTGAAATAAGGTTTACCGATGCCCGTATATTTGAATCACTTGATGACAGGAAAAAAAGGTATGATATGGCGCTGGAATACGGGTATAAGGATAAAATTGATATTGCCGCCGAAGAGCTTGAAGTAAGCGAAGAAGAAGCTGCGGAGATAATTAAGATCAGGAAAGAAAGGAACGGAACAATTAACAATGTGCAATGAGTAATGAGTATTGAGCAATGTGTAATGAGTAATGAGTAATAAGTAATAAATTTAAACAGCAAGCAGCGATCAGTAAATGATCATTATAAAACATTTATATAATATAAATTAACAATAATTAAATGAGAAAATTATTTAATAAGGATTCAGGTACCGGAAGCGGAAACGGTGAAGAGAATATTACACTTCCCAAAGCAGAGCTTGAAAAACTGAAGACAGAATCAGACCTGGCAGGCAAAAAGATTTCAGAGCTGGAAAACACAGTAACTTCCCTGCAAACAGAAAAAGATACCCTCGCAAAGAATTACACCGAGCTTGAAGGAAAGATCAAAAATGATTACATGGAGCAGTTGAGCGATGAACACAGGAAAATTGCCGGGCTGATTCCCACAATTGAAGGCTTAAAGGAATACGTTAAGCTTAACGCGGCAAAGCCGCCGGCAGGCAGCGACTCAGCCAGGCCAGGAGCCGGAACTGCTGAACTTGCTTCCAGATGGGATGACCTTTCATACAATGAAAAGGAAGAGCTCCGCAAAAAA
>LLZO01000099.1 GCA_001567545.1 Candidatus Tepidiaquacellales bacterium OLB5 | reverse complement strand
AAGCATAAAAAATTAATTTTCCAGTATTTCCAATGCTATTTCAAGGAATTCATCCCGTTTTTCTGTTATCCCTTTAATTGTTCTTTTTACCGGAATATCCGGGTGAATACCAACTCCGTGATGCGGTGTGTTATCGTGTTTCAGAACTTTCATACCTGTAAAAACTGCATTTAATCCCCCGGGGAGCTTTACAGTATTAATATTTCCGTTAGTACCTGCTGTTTGAGACCCAACAACTATACCTAATTTATAGGCTTCAACAATTCCCATAATTGATTCTGCATAACTTATAGCTCCGGCATTTGTCATAAATACTATTTTGCCTTTAAACTCAGGTTTAAGCGGCTCCATTTCCCACCTGTGAGCTGTATCATAACCAGCTATATTTTCAAAATCAGGATAAATGATCTGCGGCACATTCCATTTTGCAGAATATATTTTTTCTGTGGTAAGGTGGCTTAAAAAATCAGGGCTTAACCTGGGATACCCCCTTACATCAAATATTACACCTTTTGCTTCAGCAAGAACCGGAATTTTTTCATCCAGTTCCTCAGTCTTTAGCCTGGTAAGATCAGCATAAAAAATTCCCGGTTTTAATTCTGATATTTTTTCAGGACGGTTTTCCCTGTAATAACCCTTTTCTGTTAATTCATTGAATTTATACTTTCGGATTGTTTCAATATTTATTTTTCTGCCGGTTCTTATTATATCAAATTTTATTACAGAATCCTTTTCTCCTTTTGTATGTTTCCCACCAAGGATTCTATTTAAACGCCATCCTTCAGTTGCTGAAGATATAAATTTACTTTCAGTTTCAGCAATTTCATAAACATTTCTGCCGTCTATTTCAGTAATAATATCTCCTTCAAGCAATCCTGTATCTTCCATCAATACCCTGCTTACAACATACTTTCCTTCTGTATAATCCAGAAACACGGGAGGATAGTAATATTTAAAATTATCTTTTTCAAAATATGCACCTGCATGTCCGTCTTTTAGTTTGACCGTTATTAATTGCAGGTAATTAAGAAACTCCTCTGAATCCTTGCAATGGAATACATTATTGATGGTTTCTTCAAGAATACTTTCCCTGTCAATTTCATACAGCTCAAAATACGGATAAGAATGCTGAATTACATTCCATAGCTTTGTTATACCTGCTAAACGGACAAATTTATTATCTGCTGAAAAATTATTGTATTTTTCAGATGATAATTCCTTAAGCAGGTTTTTTAAATTTACATTATCCGGTTCAGGCAATGTTCCTTTACTGCCGGAATAAAGGGCTAAAGGAACAATGCAGCTTAAAGTGCGTGAAATCGGCTTATTTATAAATTCTCCCGGCAGCGGGTATTTTTCAAACGGCTGTTTAATATATTTACTTTGAATAAAACAGGCTTTATCGTTATCAAATGTATCAAATTTAATTATCTCGTAGATGTAATCACTGTTTACAATATTCCAGTCAACGGGAGTATTTCCTGTCTCCTGGTTTTGAAATTTGCC
>LLZO01000098.1 GCA_001567545.1 Candidatus Tepidiaquacellales bacterium OLB5 | reverse complement strand
AAAAAAATGCGGGCTCTTAACCCGCATTTGTGAAACATCTTTAATTATCTGAAAATAACTTTTTTTGTTTTAAGTTTTTTTCTTTTTGCCTTTTGCCTTATAATACTTAATTCGTAATTCGTAATTTGTATTTGAATTACGGTTTCGCTTCTACCAGGTAAATTTCATTTCCTTTGGAAGCAATAAATGTCATTGTTCCGTTATCGTTCACTTTTACATCTGTGTATGCTGAATAGCTTTCTCCCAGCTTTTTATCGTTCACATATAATGTATATTCATATGTATAAGATTCTTTATCCTTAAGATTGCCGGCAAAATAAACCAGCTTGCTGTTCACATATTTAAGGTCGCTAATAATATCAAATTCCTTGCTTTTATTTTTATTGGTAACAACATTATATTTGTATGTATAATTTACCTTATCAACTAGTTTGCCCGCAATAATTGCCCAGTTGTTCCCCCCGGTTAATATAAGCTGGTTCGTGGTCCAGTCTGCGGTATTAACAATATTATATGGTCCAAACTCTTCTTCATCTATTACAATAATGTTTTTATCGGGAATGTTCTTTTCATAATTGCCGTAATTTGTTCCGGCATATGATATGGTTCCGTTCGGCATAAACTTTGCATCGTTGATATAATCATATTTATCTGATATTGCCTCACCGTTAAGATAAACCTGGTATTTATTGTTCTTATCAGATGCAGAGAACAGTATATCGCCCTTTTTATTGAATACCGGGCTGTTTATAGAAGTGAATTCCTTCCCTCTTTTCCCATCAACCACAATTGCGCTTTTCCACTGAGATACTCCGTCTTTTGAGGACACTTCTTCCGAAGTGATATAAAACAGCTTGCCCTGGGGAGTAAACCCGTAGTTATATATGCTTCCGTTATTCGATGCAATTTCTTCTCCCCCGCGCATTAATGTTGAGCGGTATTTGTATTCGCCTGTTGAATCCTGCCCCACATACATCGGTGTTCCGTTGTTATCAAACTCAACCGGTCCGTATATCCAGTCAAAGCTTTTATATTCCTTTGTGCCCTGTACCATAAATGTATTGCCGCGTTCTTCGTAAAATTTACCCTGTGATTTTGCTATATAACACGGCTCGCCCTGCGGGTTGAATTTCATATCATACCATGTAATATCACTGTACTTTTTCTGTTCCGTTTCGCCTATTACAAGAAATACATCATTGCCTTCTGTTGCAATATAATACGGCTCGCCGGCTGCTGTGAATCCAACGTATCCAAGCGGCTCGCCTTCATAGTATCCCATTGGAGTATAAGAAAGGCGGATATTATCATAAGCTTTTCCCTTTGTAAACTGCCCGCTTTTAGTATCGTATTTAATTAGGTAGTATTTCCCGTTTTCCTGCGCTGCATAATATATTATATTATCCTTTATTACCCATCCTTCAGTCAGGTATTCATATTCGGCAATTACTTCGTTATTCTTTAAAACCGAATAACTGTATACGGTATCTGATATATTTTCGCTGCCGGTTACATATGAATTGCCGTCTGAATCGAACAGTGCATTATATGTCATGGCATAATTAAAAGGTTTTGATGAACCTTTCGGCGTTATGATGGTATTTTTTGTTGTCGATGTATCATAAGCTGAATATACCCAGCCCCCTGTTGCCGCATCATATTTAAGGGAATAAGCATCAAC
>LLZO01000097.1 GCA_001567545.1 Candidatus Tepidiaquacellales bacterium OLB5 | reverse complement strand
TGAATCTTCCCATCCCGGTACAATTATCGGCAGGTTCTTTTCAGCGGCTGCTATCATCCATGAATTTTTCGGGTCAATTTCATAATACTGCTCAAGAACCCCGCTTAAAATCATTTTATACATATATTCATGCGGAAAATATCTTTCTCCTTTAGTATCTGCATCCTTCCACAATTCATAGATATGCTTCTGCAGCCTGCGGAATGCTTCTTCTTCGGGAATACATGTATCGGTTACACGGTTCAGCCCTTTTTCAAGCAGGTCCCATTCTTCTTTTGGAGTAAGGTCCCGGTAATTGGGCACGCGTTTATAGTGTGAGTGTGCTACCAGGTTCATCAGGTCTTCTTCCAGATTTGCTCCTGTGCATGAAATTATCTGAACTTTATCATTACGTATCATTTCAGCAAGTGAAATACCCAGTTCACCTGTGCTCATAGCGCCTGCAAGCGTAATCATCATTTTCCCGCCTTCGGCAAGATGTACTTCGTATGCTTTGGCAGCATCCATCATAGCAGCAGCATTAAAATGCAGGTAATGCTTTTCCATGAATTTTGAGATTGGACCTCTTGTCATATGTTTTCCCTCTTTGAAGATTATGATTTTTAAAAATTATTAGTGAACTTCGTTCACGCGTCATGTAAATACATGACACCACTAAAAACAACCTCACCCCCGGCCCCTCTCCTAAGAGAAGAGGGGGGAGATGCAGAAAGATTTTTTATAATTTTAATTTCTTGAACAAAAATTCAGGTATCGATGTGATTACAAACATTATCCACCGCCAGTAGAAAGGTGTATAAATCACACTTTTCCTTTTTATCATTGCCTTATAAATATCCTTACCTACTTTTTCAGGTGATGCTACAAGCGGTTTTGGCAGCGGCATACCGTAAGTCATTGGAGTGTTTACAAAACCGGGCTTAATAGTTAATACATTAACCCCGCTTTTAAATAGCCTGTTCCTCAGACCCGAAAGATAAACTGTTAAGCCGCCTTTTGCTGAACCGTACATATAATTGCTTTGCCTGCCTCTGTCGCCGGCTACGGATGAAATTACAGCAATATTCCCTTTTTTTAATGATTCAAATTCTGCAGCAAACAGCTCGCACACAGAAACCACCCCGGTAAAATTTGTATCAATTATTCTGTGCGCTTCCGTAAAATCAGTTTGCGCTTTATCCTGGGTACCAAGATAGCCAAATACAATTAATATGTATTCCAGTTCAGGAGTTTTTGCGAGTATATCTTCAACAAATTTTTTATGTGAGGGGTAATCAAGAGCATCTATATATTCTGCCCTGGTTCTGCACTTATACCTGATAGCAAAATCATTTGCATATTTTTCAGGTTCATCCTGTTTTCTTCCGGCAAAGATTATTTCATGTCCGGCTTCGGCAAAATGAGATGCAGCAGCCTGGGCAATGAGTGAGTTTGCCCCGAGTATTAAGAGAGACATAAACCTATTCTCCTTCCAAGGTCAGATGTGAATTTATTATTTGGGTCGTACTTCATTTTAATTTTCATCCATTTTTCCCATAAACCGCTGTACATGTGTTTAAAAGTTTTTTCGTCAAGTATAGAATCTTTTGTTAAATATGTTCTGCCGCCGTATTCCATTACAATTTTATCAAGCTGCTGGCACATTTCAATTGTTCCTTTTTTAACGGGGAAGTCCATTGACAGCGTATAACCTTCAAAAGGAAACGATAAAATACCTTCCTGGTTCCCCATTTTTTTTATTACTGCAAGGAAAGAGCCGCCCCCATATGAGACAACTTTTTTAAGCACCTTATCAATTGCTTCCTTTCCTTTTTCAAGCGGAACGTTAAGCTGGTACTGGATCAGGCCGCTTTTACTGTAAATATGGTTCCAGTCCAGCACAAAATCAAGCGGGTAGAAGTATTTATCATAATGCTGGAAATCTTCCGTGTTCCTTGCCGTCAGGTAAATACCGGCATTAAACAAGCTTACAGTAAGCTTGTTTAAAGTGTTGAACGGAATTTCAAATGGTACTGCTATCTTTTTTTCAATATATTTTAACTGCGATCTTTTTTTCAGCTTTTCAGGCAGTTCATTTATTTCCGCATTGTTACCAAGAAGCAGAATTCCTCTCCCGTAGCTGCTTCCTTTTGCAACAACATCTATCCATGCAACTGAATAATGATAATTATCACTGTACTCTTCAATTTTTTCAAATAAAGCATCCAGGTTGCCTAGTTTTATAGCTTTGTTAAAAATATAAGGCGAAGTAATTTTTTTAAGCTGTATTTCACAGTCCAGTATGAAGCCGGTCAGTCCCATACCGCCAACTGTAGCCCAGAAAAGTCCGCTGTTATTTTCTCTTGAACACTCAATTATATCACCTGTTGCAGTAAGTAACCTGAAACTGCTGACAAAACTGGAAATTGAACCTACTTTATGATGATTTTTTCCATGAACATCGCTGGCTATAGCACCGCCCATTGTAACATATTTTGTACCCGGAGTTACTGCTGGAAACCAACCGCGGATCACAAATGTATCCAGCAGGTCTTTATATGTTACCCCGGCTTCGCATTTTACGATACCCTTATTTTCATCGAAAGATATAAAACGGTTCATCAGGGCAGTTTCTGCTACTATTCCTTTTACATTCAGCGAAGCGTCTCCATAACTGCGTCCAAGACCTCTTGGAATAACCGAATTTTTCTTCAATATCTCGCTGATATCAAATAATCCGGACGGCTGAGCAATTTTACATTTAGCTTTAGGGTATTTACCGAAACCGGAAAGCTCTGTCTCTTCAAATTTCATCAATTTCTGTGAATTTAATACACTTTACCATTTGGTTTAACCTGTAAATATCGTAAAATATAAAATGATAAGAAATTTAGAAATCCGGTATAATTGAACGGTATTCTTTAACTTTAATCTCTAAAAAATAATTATTATACTTGTGAAGTTCTTTGTTATAAATCTGTTTTACAGATTAATATTTGCGGTTTACAATATTTCAGTAAAAAGATCCAGTTTATGGATCGATAGGGAATCCGGTTCAAGCCGGAGCTGTCCCCGCAACTGTAATAGAGAAGACCGGTAATTAAAGTCACTGTTTAATTTTAAACGGGAAGACATACCGGGAATAGCTCTAAAGCCAGGAGACCTGCCGTAAATATCCTGAAAAATGATCTTCGAGGGTAAAGATAACAAGTTAATAAAATTGGAGGCTTCGTGTCTCTGTATGACTGGTTGTTTTCTCCCCGTCTCATACAGGTACAGGGAGCTTTTTTATTAACCAATTTTAATAACCAGACTTTTTTCATCGGGAGAAAATATGAAAAAGTTAATTTCTGTTTTACTGCTTTTTATCACATCGGTTTTTGCTTTCATTTCACTTAACGGCTGCGGCAATGAGGATATTGTTACAAATAATCCGGTGACATCAACAAAAGGAGTATTCGTGCTTTATGAAGGTGCATTCGGTCAGCCGCAATCATATGATTATGGGTTTATAGATGTTACAAATGATTCAGTTTATTCAAATGTATACCAGAACTCAAACGGCGGAGCAGCACTGAACTCTTTCCCGAACGGAATGCTTCTTTCCGGAAATGAATTGTATATTTCTGCACAGGGAACATTTGGCCAGCCGGGCTCTATGTATAAAATTAATTCAACTAACAATCAGCTAATTACTTCTTCACCAAGTGTAGGAAACAATCCGTATAATTTTACTTTCGCCAATGGAAATATTTATATTACAAATACCGGCAGTGATTTTGTAAAAGTAACTGATATGAACTTTGGCACAGTGATCGATTCACTGTCAGTCGGCTTTAATCCGGCAGATATTCTGTTTGCCGGGGGGAATGTTTTTGTAGGTAAACAATCCTTTACTTTTGAAAACTCACTTGCAATAATAAATTCATCAAACCAGGTGAATAAATTATTTTTTCAGGGTCCGCCTGTATCAATAGCGCTGAATTCAGGTAAGGTTTATATTTCAACTTTTGGATATAAAAAAATATTTGCTGTGGATGCATCCACAGCTCAGCTGGTTGATTCGATCAATACACCTGTAACTCAGGCGGGAATAGGATACCTTGCTTCAGGCAGTGTAAATACAATGTATGTCCTTGGTACCGATACTGCGTTTCAGTATATGGAAGGAAAAAGTGTGTATAAAGTTGACCTTGTAAATAAAACGATAGATCCTGGTTTCAGCATAAGCGTAACCGGTACCGATGTTATTTACGGAATCGATTATGATGCCGTTGAAAACAGGATATATACAGCAATTGCAAAAGGCAATAATAACGGTGAAGTCAGGGTTTATGATCCTTCAGGTACTTTATTAAAAACATATTCAGATATCGGCGGCAAATACCCAAGAAGGTTCGCTTTTAAGTATTAATGGCTAAGCTTTTAGCAATATTATTGATTTTTATTATTGAAATCCCTGCCCAGGAGATTAATACTTCGGGGCAGGATAGTGTTTATACTGATGAGATTCTGGTGGAA
>LLZO01000096.1 GCA_001567545.1 Candidatus Tepidiaquacellales bacterium OLB5 | reverse complement strand
TTTCGCCCCTTTTTTACCAGCTATACCCATTGGCTTTAAGCCATTCCTGCGCATCAGAGTCGCCAAGTCTGGCAGCGCTGCCAAAACTTTCGGCAGCTTTTTCTTTATTACCTGAATTGAAATAAGCGATCCCCATATTATAGAATCCATTGATTGAATTGGGATTTATTTCTACTCCTTTTTGGAAATCCCGGATAGCATTGCTGTATTCTTTCATTTCATTGTATATATAACCCCTGTTTATAAGGGCTTTTTCGAAATTTCCGTTAAGCTCGATTGCCTTTGTGAATTCACTTACAGCCCCGGAATAATCATTAAGTTCAATATAAGCCCTGCCGCTCTGGTAATGAGCTTCTGCTGACTCAGGATATAGCTCTGCTGCTGTTTTGAATTCCGCAAGAGCCCCGGGGAAATTTTTATTTTCATAATAAACCAATCCTTTGGCAATAATTTCATCTGCAGAGGGCTTGATAACCTGCTGATTGGTTTCTTCATATTTAACCGTTTCTTCTTTCTTTATTTCAGTAATTGGCTCTTCTTTTTTTACTTCCTGAGTGGGTTCTTTTTTAACTTCTTTTGACGGGACATCAAATTTATTTTCTGTTGGCTGTTCTCCGGTCTTTACTTCTGCAATCGGTTCTTCCTTTTTTATTTCCGGTACAGTTTCTTCATTCTTAACTTCCGCTACAGGTTCTTGTTTTGTCTGTTCCTGTGATAAATCAGATACATTTTCACTTTTCACTTTTTCCAGCTTCTCTGAAGCATCAGCATATCCCGGTATAAGCTCTAAAGTTTTTTGATAATCATATTCTGCATTTTTAAAATCATTGTTTTCCTGGTAAGAGCTTCCCCGGAGGTAATATGCTTCTGTATTAGATGTGTTAAGCTCAATTGCTTTTGTAAAGCTCTCAATTGCTGATGAATAATCCTTCAGTTCAATATTTACCTTCCCTAAAATCATATATGCAGCTTCATTTTTTGGATTGAGCTGAACGGTTTTTAAAAAATCATTTTTTGCCATACCCAGGTTTTTCAATTTCAGGTAAATATTACCCCTGCTGAAATAAGCTTTAGCATATTTAGCATCAATACCTATGGCAAGATTAAAATATGAAATTGCTTCCTGGTAATCATTAGTTTTTTCGGATTCCAGTCCCGAGTTGTAGAACATCACAGCATCTTTATCCTGAGAATAAAGTTTGCCAAATGACAGAAAAGCCATTATGAATATGGTAAAAATCGATAACTTCATAGCCCGAATATATTATTTGTACTAATTTAACAGTAATTTACCAAATTTACACCACCTGAATAAATGAGATGAAAATTCCGGATTAAACTGAAAAATTTTTTTCTGTTAAATTAAAAAAGCAGGTATTTATACCTGCTTAAAATGCGGAGAGGGAGGGATTCGAACCCTCGATAGAGGTTAACCCCCTATGACGGTTTAGCAAACCGTTGGTTTGAGCCACTCACCCACCTCTCCTGAAATGATGATTTAGCTCAAATGATTGCAAATTTACAAAATATATTGGTTTTAATAAAGGGTAAGATTTTTCCAAATTTGGAAAAGTTTTTGGTGAGATAATTACAAAAAATGTATGATTTGGAATACTTTTTTAATCCATTTTCAAATTTTCTGTATACCTCATAAAGATTAAACTGTCTGCATAAAAGCGTACTTCAGGGCAGATCACAATACTGTATTAGTATTAAGAAAATCAGTTAAATAAGTAAGGATTATATCAATAATCCAGCAACTTATTGTTATTTTCAGAAAAGCCTGGCTTTACACCCCCTGATTCATCCATTGCCTCATCAAAGCTGTGCAGCAGACTTTCCATCATATAATCATTGCTTTTTTTCTGATTATGTTTGTTAATCTCTTCTTCAAGGGTTGAAAGTCTTTTTTCCAGTTCTTCCAAAAAAGTATTATATTCCATATTTACATAA
The DNA here is from genome assembly GCA_001567545.1 of Candidatus Tepidiaquacellales bacterium OLB5. GTDB lineage: Bacteria > Bacteroidota > Ignavibacteria > Tepidaquicellales > OLB5 > OLB5. The sequence goes on along the minus strand of LLZO01000096.1, from coordinate 21,863 downwards.
TAAATTTTCCGGGAAATAATTTCAAACTTTCTGCAAGGGAATTTTTAATTTCTGCATTAAATGTTGGGGACAATTAATCAGGATAACTGAAACCTGGTTTGATAATTATTCCCCCGGAAATAAATTTTATATTTTGTTCCTTTAGAAGGAACATGTTCAATTTTACCTTCCAGCTGGCTGACAAGCATATCAATCAGCTGCATACCAAAACCAACTACATGTCCGTTTACAATATTAAATGGCATCCCGATACCGCTATCGCAATAGTATAATTCATATCGGTTTTCTTCCAATAAAATTAATTTAATGTGTATTTTACCATTCTTACCGCCTGGAAAACCGTGTTTAAGTGAATTAGTGATCAATTCATTTATCAGAAGTCCGAACGGAACAGCAGTTTCGATTGAAAAAAATATGTCTTTTGCATCGACCGTGATCTTCATTGAATCTTTATGATCAGCAAATGCAGAAAGAAGCTGGCTTGATAAGCTTAATATATATTCATCCATATCTATCCTGCTGAGATCACCTGACCTGTAAAGGTGCTGGTGGATCAAAGCCATAGATCTTACCCTGTTCTGGCTTATGGTAAGCTGGTTTTTAAGTTTTACATCATCAACTGATGCAGACTGTAAATTTAAAAGGCTGATAACTATCTGCAGGTTATTCTTTACCCTGTGGTGGATTTCTTTAAGCATTAATTCCTTTTCTTTAAGGCTTTGGGAAAGTTTTTCATTAATCTTTTTTTCTTCGGTAATATCATCTTTAAGGGCTATAAAATTTGTAATCCTGTCATTTTCATCTACTACAGGAGATATCTTTATCCTTTCCCAGTAATACTCGCCGCATTTTTTTCTGTTTTTTAGAACACCCTGCCAAACTTTACCTGTCAAAATTGTTGTCCAAAGGTCTCGGTATACATCATCATTGGTTTCCTCAGATTTAAGTATACTCGTTTTTCCTCCAACAGCTTCTTCCCTGCTGTACCCGGTCAATTCGGAAAATTTTTTATTTACATATTCAATTTTTCCGTCAATATCTGTTATTACTACTGTGCTAGAAGACTGCTCAACGGCTGTACTAAGCCTGTTTATATTTTTTTCCGTTTTTATTCTTGATGTAATATCTCTTGAAATTATCACTAATTTATCATTGGTTTTATCGCCGTATTTAGCTCCTGAAGATTCAAGAAATACATAATCGCCGTTAGATCTTCTGAATCTGTACGAACTGATTATGGTTTTACCGGGGTTTAATATACCTTTTTGAAAATCATTGTATACCCTTGTTACATCATCTTTATGAACATAGGTAAAAGCATTTTTCCCGATAAGTTCTTCTTTTTCGTAACCTAATATTGAACTTATTGAATCACTTTCATACAATATTGTACCATCTTCATTCAGAACAGTTATTATATCAGCTGAAAGGTTAAGCAGGGTTTTAATAACCTCATCTGAAATTATTTCCGGTTCGGATAATTTTGCCTGGTTATTAAGTTCAGGTAATTTATTATTTGTTTTTTGTTCCGTATAACTTAATTCGTAAGGAGTATTGTTTATTGATATTGATTTATCAACCTGCATTTTGGTGAAATCCTGTTCTTTCATTTAACACTTCATACACTTTCTCAAATTCCATTGCCTTATCAAAGAAATGATCAGCTCCAAGCTTTAAACATTTATCCTTATAATACTGATAATTAAGATTTGAAAGCACAATTACATATGGTTTTTGTTTTAAACCGTAAATTTCTTCAAGCACTTTAATCCCGTGCCCGTATTTCAGTGATATATCCAGGATCACATAATCAGGATTAAGCTCTTTTATAAGCTTTACAGCAGTGTACCCGTCTGATGCTGTTGCATCAATACTTATGTTTTCCAGAGGTTCCAGAAGTTTTTTCAGTTTTTGAACAACCAGCTCAGAATCTTCTACAATTAACATGCTATAAGGCATTTATTTCAAAATTTCTTATAACAAATATATTTTATATGATTTTTTTTAGTAAGAGCATATTATATGAATTGTTTGTAGTAAAATATGTTACAAAATGCAAATTTATGTCAATATAAATCAATCAATTAAATTATTATGCATAGCATACTGGGTAAGCTCTACATTGCTGCTCATATTCATTTTTTCAAGTATCCTGGCCCGGTATGTATTTACAGTATGTACGCTAATTGAAAGCTCTGTGGCAATTTCAACTGCCTTTTTGCCGGATGCAATTTTAATAAAAACGTCATATTCGCGGTCAGAAAGATTTTCATGAGGTAATTTATCCATTTCGTCTGATAAAATATCTATTAATTTATCTGCCAGAGATTTACTGACATATTTTCTTCCTGTCAGAATTGTTCTGATCGCTTTTACAAGTTCATCCGGTGCGCTTTCCTTCGTCAAATAACCCATTGCGCCTGCTTTTAATGCTCTGATAGCAAACCTGTCTTCAGGATGCATACTTAGAATAAGTACTTTTATTTTCAGCTTCATTGCTTTCAGATCTTTAAGTACATCAAGGCCGCTTTTACCGGGCATAGAAATATCCATTATTGCAATATCCGGCATTTTTTCCTTAATTATACTTACAGCTTCAGCAGCATTTGAAGCTTCCCCGACAATTTTCATATCAATTTCATCATGTATTGTTTTTTTTATGCCTTCCCTTAAAAATGAATGGTCATCTGCAATAATTAATTTTATGGTATTTTCTTCCATGATATTATAATGGGATTATGAAATTTAATTTTGTACCTTTGTTCTTTTTTCCGGTTATCTCAAAGCTTCCTTTTACTGAATAAATTCTTTCCCGTATGCCGACCAGGCCAAGCGATTTAGCATTCTGTATCTCGCTTTCAGAAATTCCGATTCCGTTATCTTCGATGCTAAGCAGTACCCTGTTATCATCAGTAATAACCGCAATTTTTGACCTGGTTGCTTTTGAGTGCCTGGCAACATTAGTAAGTGATTCCTGTATTATCCTGAAAACAGTGCTTTCAAGCTCTCTGCTCAGTTCTAATTTACTGGGAGAAATGGAAACAATACAGTCTATCCCCGTTCTTTTGGTAAACTCTTCAGCCTGCCACTCAATTGCATCTTTTAATCCAAGCTTATCAAGAACATCCGGTCTAAGCTCGCGCGCAATTCTTCTTATACTGTTTATTGTCTGGTCTGTGATTGCAGTCATAGATTTTAATCCGTCACTTAACTCATCCCACTCCGGTTTACCGGTCAGCTTTATTTTATTGATTTTCCTGGAAAGAAAGGCAATGTCCATTTTCAGGGCAGTCAATTCCTGTCCCAGCTGGTCATGAATTTCCCTGGATATCATTGTTCTTTCTTCTTCCCTTATTGTCTGCAAATGTGCAGCCAAAGCATGCAGCCTTTCATTGGATTCCTTTAATTTCTCATCAGCAAGTATTTTTTCAGTTATATCTGTAGCAATAAAAGTTATTGCATTAGTAACATTATCCTTGATCTGTGGAATTGCCTGAACAGCATAATGTTTCTTATCATCATTTTCAGAGCTTAATACATTAAAACTTGCAGAATTATTGCTGCTGAAAACTTCATCTATAATCCCCTTAATCCTTTCGGTTTCAGAACTGTCTATCAGATCAAAGCTGCTCTTCCCGATAATATCACCGGGTTCAGTCCGGCTGCTTAATGCACGGTTTATCCCGGTAACAATATAGTTTCTGTCAATAGTAAAGATACTGCTTGGGCTGAATTCAAATAATGACCTCCATTTTTCTTCACTTTCCTTAAGCTTGTTCTCAATATTTTTCCTGTAAGTCAAATCAAGCAAGCTGCCTACCATCCTGTATGGTACATCTTCTTCATTTTTCATGATGTAACCCCTGTCAAATACATAAGCAAAGTTACCATCCTGTTTCATCAAAGGATATTCATCAAACCAAAAATCATGTTTATTGTTTATAGCGGAATAAAGCCCTTCAACAACCCTGTGCCTGTCTTCCTGCTTTATTCGGCTTTCCCAAAATGATATATTTCCGGTACTGATATCATCCGAAAATCCGAAAATGTCATAAAATGATTCATTCCACCATATCTCATTAGTCAGCAGGTTCCAGTCCCAAATCACATCATTGGTAGATTTAGTTATCATTTTGAATCTTTCGTTGGATTCAAAAATTTCTTTTTGCGCTTTTTTCTGTTCGGTTAAGTCCCTGAAAAACACCAGAGCACCTTTTTGGTTATTAAGTGTTACAGGTATTGCAGAAACCATAACTTCAATTGCAGAACCGTCAAGCTTCAGGAATTTTTCTTCAATTTCGCTGGCATTTTTTCCTTTCATAAGAGCAGATAATCTCTCTTTGACAATTCCCATGCTGTCTTTGTGAATGATCTCAAAAATATTTTTTCCTGTCAGTTCTGTGTGAGTTTCTGACCCGAGCATTTTGTAACCTGCTGGATTGATAAAATTTATCTTTTCATTTAACTGGATAAATATACCAACCGGGGATTTTTCAGCAATATTTTTATAACGTTCTTCAATATTTTTTCTTTCTTCCTCAAGTTCTGTAAATTCCAGGGCAAATGAAATGTCTTCGGCAAGCTCCAGCAGTAATTCAGTTTCAGTCTTTCCGAAAAAATTCTTTTTTTCGGAATAAATACAGTATACTGCCGTTACTTTGTTTTTTACTTCAATAGGAAAGCAGGCAAATGATCTGAATCCTTTCGATATTGTTGCTTTTCTCCATTTTAAAAGCAGAGGATCATATTCAACATCATTGCTTACATAATATACTTTTTCCCTGAATGCCTGGACAATAGGGCCCCGCAAATTGATATCTTCATTGATATTAATATCCAGTGATTCAAGATAATTTTCAGAATCACCGTATTTAAATGCCGGCTCAATTTTCCCGGTATTATTATTAACAATACCTATCCATGCCATCCTGAACATCCCGTAGTCAATTGCCAGCCTGCAGGCATCTTCAAGTATCTGGTTCTTATCTTTTGCCCTGACGATCAGCTGGTTAATATTGGTAAGAAGAGAATATACCCTGTTATGGTATTTTGTTCTTTCTTCTGATTCAAATCTTTCGGTTATATCCAGTGAAGTACCGAACATACCGGTATATTTTCCTGTAGAATTCCTGTTGATGATACAATTGGTTAACAGGTATTTTTCATTATTATTTTTATCTGTTATCCTGCTTTCATATTGAAGAAATTTCGCATCTTTTTTTAAAGCTTCTTCAATTTTCTTTTTATCATATTCGATCTGTTCAGGGGTTGCAAATTCAGTGAATTTTTTACCTATCATTTCTTCGGGGTTTAAACCGTAAATATTCAGGGATGCTTTGTTTACGAATGTAATAATATTTTCAGAATCTGTGGACCATATCAGTTCATGTGATGTTTCAACAAGGACCCTGTATTTATTTTCACTAATGATAAGTTTATTTTCAATAGATCTTCTGGAAGTAAGGTCGTGAATAATAAAAATATAGCCTGATTCATTATTCCTTTGAACTGCTTTTATGCTTACTTCCACAGGAATCAGCCTGTTTTCCTTGGTTTTATGAACAAGTTCAATACCTGTACCTTTAGAAAATTTACTGAGCTGTTCATCAGTAAACTCAAATTGATCCGATTCCTGCAAATCATATATTGTAAGGTTTTTAAATTCGGCTGCAGAGTACCCATAAAGCATTCCGGCTTTGGAATTAGATTCTATTATCCTGTAATTTCTGTCTGTATAAAATATGGGGTCATTTGCACTTTCGAAAATATCTTTCCATTTCTCTTCTGAATTTAAAAGGTTTTCTTCCAGCTTGTTTTGTTTCTGTTCCCTTCTGTAAATAAGGTAAAAAAGTAAAATACATGTTACAACAATGAAAAAATAACCTTTATAAAGCTCAAATTTATCAAAAAAATAAGAACTTTCTGATATACTATCTGAAAGTTTTCCGGTTAAAGTTATCCAGAGAATTCCGAAGATAAAATAAAAAAGCGATATGATAAAAGCTGTAGAATTTGTTATTTTTTTATCAGAATTATTCAATTTGTCAGTAAACGTACAGGTCTATAAATAATATTTTGGCTTATATTTTCCGGTATTCAATTAGCTAAAAACAGTATGTTATTAAAAAATAATTGATCGGGAATACGAATTTGTATAATATAAATAATAAATTTAAAATTAAATATGCTATACAGGTTTTACGTTAGAATGATAACTCCATAAAAGTTAAAACGGGATATAAAAAACCGGGTTAATATTTATTAATTTTAACCCGGTTATAAAAATTTAATTGTTCATTAAGCTTTCAATTTCTTCAGCTTCAGAAGGTACATTTTTCATTAAATCATCATTACCGCCTTCGGTAATCAAAATATCATTTTCAATCCTGATTCCGAGTTTTTCTTCCCTTATGTAAATACCCGGCTCACAGGTTAAAACCGCTCCGGGCTTTAACGGTTCATCAAAGTAACCTACATCGTGAACTGCAAGGCCAAGAAAATGCGAAACATCATGAGGGTAATACTTTTTAAATTCCGCAGATTTGATTTTTATATTTTTCACATCATCTGTTTTTAATAACTTCAGGTCAACCAGCTCTTTGGCAAGAATTTCACGGGTAATATAATTAATTTCTCTTACTGTTTTACCCGGTTTCATTTCTTTGATTGTACCTTTCATAGCCCGTAAGACTGCATTATAGACATTTTTCTGTCTTTCGGTAAATTTTCCGTTCACGGGGATTGTCCTGGTCATATCCGCATTATAATTAGCCCAACCGGCTGCAACATCCAGCAGCAGTACATCTCCGTCAGAACACACATCATCATTCTTTACGTAATGCAGAAAACAGGAATTTTCACCTGATGCAATTATAGGTTCATAATCAGCAAAAGATGCTCCCTGTTTAATATATTCGTGCGCAAGCTCTGCTTCAATTTCATATTCATATTTCCCCGGTTTTACAAACCCTAGCAGCCTTCTGAAACCATCCCCGGTGATATCACAGGCTTTCCGGATAAGTTCAATTTCAGCTTCAGACTTTTGTTCTCTTAACCTGTAGATCAAAGGAGAAATCCGGTTATAACTGTGCAGCGGATAATTTTTTTTGCAGTAAGAAATAAACCGCATGTCCCTGTTTTCAACCAGGTTTTTAGCACGGTCATGGTCATTGGTATTAAGATAAATATTTTCTGCTTTACACATGATATCATGCAAAGCATGTTCAAAAGCAGAAAGCTCCATAACAGTTTTTATACCTGATATTTCTGATGCATCTTTGAGTGACAGTTTTTTACCTTCCCATACTTCAAGATCAGGATTATGATCCCTTATAAACAGAATTTCCCTGTGGTCTTCATTGCTGTTTGAAGGATATAGCAGTAAAACAGTTTCTTCCTGCATTATACCGGTCAGGTAAAACAGGTCACTGTTCTGGACAAATTTTAATGTACCATCTGCATTTGACGGCATAATATCGTTAGAATTGATAACTGCTGCTGAGTTTTCTTTTAATAATGCTGCAAGTTTTTTTCTGTTTTCGGTAAATAAAGAGCTATCTATGTTTATTTTTTTCATTATTTTTTCAGGCAATTTACATATATTAATATATTTATGAATTTCTATCTTTATAATCTGCACTCTTAAAATGTATTCTGAACTCAGTACCCCCTTTTACAACTACTTCTATAATTCCTGCAAGCTGTTTAACAAGGGTATTAACAAGTTTAAGCCCAAATGAATCTGAATTGTTTATATCTAAACCATGGTCTATACCTTTTCCGTCATCCCTGATAAGCAGCCAGTACTCTCCTTTGTATTCATCATAAGCAGCATTTATATAAATATTCCCTTTTCTTCCCCCGGGGAAAGCATGTTTTAATGAATTAGAAACAAGCTCATTGATTATCAATCCTGCAGGAATAGCATTATCAATAGACATAACCAAATTGCTTACTTCCGTATTAATTTTTACCCTGTCTTCTAGAATCCCGTAAGAATGCTGAAGGTGAACTGTTACAGTTTCAATGTATTCACGGAAATCAATATGCGCCAGGTCTCTTGTCTGATACAGCTTTTGATGTATAAGAGACATAGACTGAACCCTGTTCTGGCTTTCCCTGAAAAGCTGTTTAACTTTTTCATCCTTTACATATCCAGCCTGAAGTTTTAGCAGGCTGGTAACTATCTGAAGGTTGTTTTTAACCCTGTGATGTATCTCTTTAAGCAGAATATCTTTTTCTTCCAGAGACTTCTGCAATTCTTTTTCTGATTTTTTCTTTTCGGTTATTTCCCGTTGAACTCCCCAAATACTTGTAAGAAGTTCATTTTCTATTACTCCGAAAATATTTACAATAAAATATTTTCTTTTTCCAGCTGCATCAATTTCAGATACTTCATCATCAATTATGATATAATCATTCATAATAAATTTCATAATTCTGCTTAAAATATCTGGGTTTTGGTATTTTAAATAATTAACATTTTTACCCATTATTTCATCCGGGGAGTCATATTCATACATTTGTGCAAAAACCCTGTTACACTCTGCAATAAAAACATTTTCCTTTAATAAATCAGCCTGTTCATCAACTGCTAAATTAACAGGAACAGGTTTCCTGAATTCAAGCCTGTATATGCCTTCTGAACTATGATTTACAAAATTCCGATATTTTTCTTCACTTTGTTTTATTTTATCGCGTATTTTTCTGCTTTCAGTAATATCAGTTGCAACACCTAATACCGCTTTTTTACCGTCGTAGTTAATAATCCTTGCACTGTAGTTTAGCCATTTCTCTGTTTTATCCTTAGCAACTATACTGAATTCATAATTCTCAGGCGCGTATTCGCCTTTTAATCTTTTTTCACCGCGTTCTTTTACAAGGTCTTTATAATCATCATGTACAAGGTCCCAGAAATTTTTTTTGAGAATTTCATTTATCTTATAACCGGTTATTACTTCTGAATACTGGTTAGCATACACAAATCTATTATCCTGGTAAATAACTACCTGCGCCGGCATGGATTCAGCAACAGCTCTGAATTTTTCCTCACTCAGTTTTAGTTTCTCATCTGCTATTTGACGTTCAGTCATATCACGCTGAATTCCAAGGTAACCGGTAAAATTTTTACTGTTATCATAAAGGCAGTAATAATCACCTTCAATAAAAATCTTTGATCCATCTGCCCGTGAAAAATATTCTGAAATATGCGAATAACCGTTATCAAGAAATTTTTTCCATCTTGTTTTTACTTTCCTGATATCAGTTCCATAGTATTCCAGCGGACTGACATTAAGGACATCAGATACGGTTGTGCCAAACTGATCAGCCAAGGGTTTATTTGCTCTTACAATCCTGATTGAATTTAATATTTCTTCAATATCATTTTCATTATTTTTTGATTTATTCCATTTAACTGGTTTTTCTGTTTTTGCAATAAAAATTCCGTCGAAAGACTGCTGAAAAAATGCATCCAGATATTGTTTGGATTCGCTTAATATTTCCTCATATTTCTTCTGTTTATTAATGTTAATGTAAACCTGGTTTACTGCTTCAATTTTACCATCTATGGATTTATCTGCAAAATGGTAACTCTCAAGCCATATATCCTCATTGTTTTTATTTTTTATTCTGTAAATTAGATTTTTTAAACCGGGGCAGCCTTCTTTAATCCAGCCCGTATATTCATTCATTACTTTTTCCCTGTCATCATTATGTATAAGTTTGAAATACTCATCATAAGAAAGCGAGTTAAACTCCTCCAGTGTATAGCCTGATTGTCTGATAAATTCGTCATTAACATATTCATACTTATTGGTCTTTATGAGAAGCCGTGTAATTGAAAATGGAGAATTTTTTACAAGGTTTCTGTATTTCTGCTCACTCTTATTTACAGCAAACTCATTTTCAGGAACTTTATTTAATTCACTGAATATTACCAGCACTTCACTTTCAGAATATTTTAAAAATTCTGTTTCATAATTATAACTGTTTTCACCGGACTTGATAATATGTTTAAAAATATTTCTCTTGCCTTTTTTAAGTGTATCTTCTGAAAGCTGAAAAAGTTTATTTCCGGTTTTACCAGGAAAGACCTTTCTTATATCACTGTTAAGAAAGTGTGTTGTTGCGAACTTTTCTTTTTCTGAATATCTGTTTACTGATGTTATCAATCCCTCTGCATTTAAAATTAAGGCTGTACTGTTTAAAGAATTAAACAGCAGTAAGTTCTTTTTTTTTGCAGCATTTAAACGAGATTCGCTTTCATTCAGTTTGTTCTCTGTATCAAAACGGTATAAAGCCATCCGAAGGCAGGAATTTAAATCCCTGTCATTTAGTGGTTTTAATAAAAATCCGTAAGGATTAGTAGATTTTGACCGATCTATGGTTTCATCGTCAAAGTGCGCTGTCAGATATATTACCGGTATTTTTTTTCTGATATTAAGAAGCCTCGCGGTTTCAATACCGTCAAGTTCACCTTTTAATGTAATATCCATTAATACAGCATCAGGAGATAATTTTGCTATATCATCAATTGCATCTTCACCCCTGTCTTTAATACCGACAATTTCATAATTAAGCTTTTCCAGTGTCCTTTTTATATCCAGAGCTGTTATAGCTTCATCTTCTACTATGTATACTTTAGCTACAGGCATTAAATTATTTCAAAATTACCGGTCAGATTAGTGTAAAATTAACAGATAACAAAATTAACTACAATTTTAATTAAAAAAACTCACTTATTTAAGAAATTTACCGTGAATAAATAAAAAACCCGCAAAAAAGCGGGTTTTTTATGGAGCTGGCGAAGGGACTTGAACCCCCGACCTGCGCATTACAAGTGCGCTGCTCTACCAGCTGAGCTACGCCAGCATTGTTTTTTTAGCAGATTACAAACATAAAAATTTTAGCGTTCATCTTCAATACTTAAAAATTTACATAGAATTCTCAAGTTCAATAAATTTTATCAGGCTTCTTAATGCAAGACCGCGGTGTGATATTTTATTCTTTATTTCAGATGGTAATTCAGCAAATGTTTTATCATAACCATCGGGTATAAATACGGGGTCATATCCAAATCCGTTGTTTCCTTTAGGTTCAAATGAAATTCTGCCATTGCAGACACCTTCAAAATATCTTTCATTTAAACCGTCATATAGGACGATTACACATTTAAAATGAGCTGTCCTTTCAGGTTCTGCTGCGATTGAAAGGTTTTTAAGAAGTAGTGCTGTATTTTTTTCGTCGGTCGGGTTTTTTCCGGAATACCTTGCAGAATATACACCGGGTTGACCGTTCAAATAATCTACCAGTAAACCAGAGTCATCTGAAAGCACAGGAATTTTAACAACATCATAAACCGCTTTGGCTTTTATTAAAGCATTTTCCTCAAACGTACTTCCGGTTTCAGGAATATCATCAATTCCGTGAACATCATGCAGTGAAAATATTTCATAACCAAAAGGATTTAAAAAACTTTTTATTTCATTGATCTTACCTTTATTTTTGGATGCTATGAAAATTTTCTTCATACTTAAGCTGTTAATGAGTCCTTATACTGTAACTGATACAGTTTTGAATAGATTCCTCCGATTTCAAGAAGCTCCTGGTGTGTACCGGATTCACGTATTTCTCCTTTATGCATTACTATTATCTTATCGCACTTTTGAATGGTCGAAAGCCGGTGAGCAATAATAATGGAAGTTCTGCCTTCCATCAGCCTATCGATAGCATTTTGGATCAGTATTTCGCTGTGAGTATCAACACTTGAAGTAGCTTCATCCAGTATTAGTATTTTCGGGTCATAAGCCAGTGCCCTGGCAAAAGTTATAAGCTGGCGCTCACCCTGAGAAAGTGTCACACCCCGTTCTTTTACGTTTTGTCCGTAACCCAGCGGAAGCCTGCTTATAAAGCTGTTAATACCTATAGCTTTAGCTGCATCAATAATTTTGGATTCATCTATTTCATTATTGTTCAAACTGATATTATTCGCAATCGAATCAGAAAAAAGGAATATATCCTGTACAACCAGCCCGATATTTTTTCTGAGCTCACTTTGTTTTAAATCCTTTATATTGATGCCATCGACTGTAATTTCTCCTTTTTGTGCATCATAGAACCTGCAAAGCAGGTTCATTATGGATGATTTGCCGGCACCTGTTGCCCCGACGAAAGCAATTTTTTCGCCTTTATTGATTTTAAATGATATATCCTTTAGCACATAATCCTGTTTGATATATGCAAACCAAACATTCTTAAATTCTATAACTCCGTCCAAACTTCCGGGATTTAAAGGCTTTTCAGGGTCATTAATTGCTGCTTTTCTGTCTAGCAGCCTGAATATTCTTTCTGATGAAGCCATAGCGGTCTGCATTATATTGTATTTTTCAGAAAGGTCCCTGATAGGGCGGAAGAACATTTCTGAATACTGGATGAATGAAATCAGTATACCTATAGTCAATACACCCTGAACAACTTCGCCTCCGCCATACCAGATTATCAGCGCGCCAGAAACAGCGCCAATAAGTTCCACAACAGGGAAAAATACAGAATAATAAAGTACTGAGCGTTTATTTGCTTTAGTATGGTCATAATTAATTTTTTTAAATTCTTCCAGGGTTCGTTTTTCTTTGCTGAATATTTTTACAACCAGTATACCGCTAATATGTTCCTGTAAAAATGAATTCATTTTTGCCAGGTAAAACCTGACATCCCTGAACGCCGACCTGACTTTTCTCCGGAAAATTACAGTAGCATAGATCAATGGAATTACTACAGATAATGCAATTAGAGTGAGCTGCCAGCTTAAGCTGAACATAAAGAATAAGATACCCCCAATAATGAATATGTCAGCAAATACCATTACAATACCGCTGGAAAACATTTCATTAAGCACTTCAATATCATTGGTAAGCCTTGTCACCAGCCTTCCAACCGGATTCCTGTCAAAAAAACGCATAGATAATTTCTGTATATGTGCAAAAAGCTCCATTCTAAGATCAAAAATTGTTTTTTGACCTATCCATTGGGTCAGATATGTCATAGTATATTGAAGTAGTCCCTGTAATATTAGTGTTGATAGCAGTATTAGAATTATTTTATTAAGTCCTGCCGAATCTTTATTAACGATATAATCATCAATTGCAATTTTAGTCAGGTAAGGTCTTATAGTACTCATCATAGCTACGCCTACAGTAAGAACAATAGCAATAATAACCCATTTAAAATACGGTCTAAGGTACTTTATAAGACGTTTCATCAAACGGGCATCATATGCTTTTCCAAGCACTTCTTCCTGCTCGTTTTCATCAGGATCTGCCGTAATTATATCAGGATCTTCTGCCAATTAAATTTGCGGTTAAATTTTATTTTTGATTTAATCTATTTCTTTAAGTTCATCTTCAAGAAGCTGTTTCAGGTAAATATCTGCATAAATACCGTTCTTCAAAATAAGGTCATCATGAGTTCCTTCTTCAGCAATACTGCCTTCCTTAAGTACTATTATCCTGTCAGAATTCTTTAATGTTGATATCCTGTGACTGATCAGAATAGTTGTTCTGCCCTTTAATACTTCTTTAAGTCCCTTTAATATTTCTTCTTCGGTATATGTATCTACAGCTGAAAAAGCATCATCCAGAATCAGGATTTCCGGGTCAGCAGTAACAGCCCTGGCTATAGAAGTCCTTTGTTTCTGTCCGCCGGATAAATTAATACCTCTTTCTCCCAGTATAGTATCAAATCTTTTTGGGAAGCTGTCAACATCTTTATATATTTGTGATATTTTAGCTGCATAGATGACCTTATCCTTATCAAAATTTTTCTCTGAATAGGCAATATTATTTTCTATTGTATCAGAAAACAGGAATGTTTCCTGCGGAACATAACCTATCGATGATCTCAGGTCATCAAGAAGATATTGTTTAACAGGGATATCATCTATCAATAAAACGCCTTCTTTGATATCAAATAACCTCGAAATCAGGTTCACCAGTGTGGTTTTACCTGAACCTGTATGACCTATTATGCCTATAGTTTCACCGGCATTAATCTTTAAGTTTATATTCCGCAGAACGTAAGGGTAGTTATTGAGATACCTGAAATTTACATTTCTGAATTCAATATTACCGGAAATTTTTTTATCAATGCATTCACACGGATTTTTCCGGCAAGCTTCAGGGTCGCCGATTGAAGGCTTGCTGTCAAATACTTCACACAGCCTTTTCATGGAAGCTTCTGCGCGCTGAGTAAGATTAATTATCCATCCCAATGAAATAATCGGCCACGTCAGCAGTCCCAGGTAAATAATAAATGCTGTAAGCTGACCTATAGTAAGCTCATTGCTGATGATTTTGTTGCCGCCGGCATACAGAACTATAATAACAGAAAACCCGGTTAACAGGAACATAATTGGGTAAGAAAAGGACTGTACTTTGGCAAGTTCAAGATTTTTTTTCTTATAGCTCTCAGAAATTTTCCGGAAGCTTTCAGTTTCGCTGTTTTCCCGGACATATGCTTTCACAACTTTTATACCGGATAGATTTTCCTGCGCTTTGGTTGTTAAAGCAGAAAATTCCTCCTGTACCAGCTCAAACTTATAATTTATGCTTTTGCCGATTCGGTAAACCACATATGATATCAGCGGTATAGGAACAACAGCTATCAAAGTAAGCTCCGCATTAAATGAAAGCATAAGCGAAATTGCCATTGTAAAATTTATGAGGGTTTCTGCAGTATACATAATGCCCGGACCCAGAAAATTTCTAACGGCAGAAATATCGTTTGTTGCCAATGCCATTATATCACCTGTAGGGTGAAAGTGGAAATACTGCTGATCTTGTACCAAAATATGCTCAAGGAAATCATTTCTGATATCATTTTCAATTTCCCGAGAAACAACAATTATCATCTGCCTTGTTAGGTAAAGAAAGATACCGCTTATCAAAGCAAAACCTACAGTCAATAATGCATAGTTAAGAAGGGAAAAATCACCGGTATTGTTTTTGATCTGGTCAATTGCACGGGAAATTACAAAAGGTATAAGGTTTGTAAAAACAGCGCTTAAAGTAATAACCATAAAACCGGTTATCAGTTTTTTTTTTGTATCTTTTTAGATACGGTATCAGGCGCTTTAAATAAGTCATTTTACAAAATTAACGTTATATCAAAAATTTTTCTATACCAAATTTTATTCAATAAAAAACCCTGTATTTATTAAAATACAGGGTTATCAATCAACAGGGATTTTCCCAATTCCCTATTTATTGTACCATGAAGTACACTTTTATTTTATTAAAACCATTTTCTTTGTATCTGTAAAACTTCCTGAAGTTAGTTTATAAAAATATGTACCGCTTGCAAAACCTGCAGAATTAAATTTAACTTTATAATTTCCTGCTTTTAATTCTTCGTTAACCAGTGCTGCAATTTCATTTCCCAAAATGCTGTATACTGAAAGTTTAACAAATGAACTAGTCTTGCCAATAACAGCAGGTATACTGAAACTTATATAGGTTTCAGGATTAAAAGGATTAGGGTAATTTTGATAAAGCTTATATCCGGAAGGAATTAAATTATTTACCGGTTCAATACCTGTTACGCTTGTATTCCACTGATATTTAAAAGCCCTGTAAGTAAATACATTCTGCGGAAGTGAAATTTGCAAAGCTTTTGAACCATCTGATCTCACTTCAGTTAATGTAGGATTAGTCGCTCCCCAGCTTATAAGCGTATTACCATTTTCAAGCCGTTGCGCAAATCCCATTGCATAACCGTATATAACCGGCGTATTTTTATATTCCCAAACCTTAGTTACTATTTTTTGCTGTTCATCCAGAGTATATTCAACTGCGCGGGATTGCTGCGGAGTATGATAATTACCGTTATCATAAAGAATTATATTCCCGTTCGTTAGCCTTCTGATACCATGCTGGTATGAAAATCTTAATGGATCATTCGAGAATACGAATTCATTCTTTTTTCCTCCAAGTCTCCATATAATGTTTCCAGTAGTCCGGTTAATCTTGGTTATCTCATCGAGATGTCTTGATGAAATCATCAGGTTTCCGTCATTATCCAGCTCAATTGCATTTCCGTGAATATAATCAATTTCGGGAGCCAGCAGATTTTCATGGGTTGCATCGGTAATTGGAATATGATCCCAGCTTCGCCACTGGAATACTACATTCTTAAATTCATCAATTTCCTGAATAATCAAACCGGTAACCAATGCTGCAGGATTACCACCGGGAATCAGCATACTCATATCAACAACCTGTTTATCATAACTCATAAGCAGTGCATGCCTGTTTGGAAGTACACGCAGTTCATGCAGGTCTGTTAAATATCCGTTCCCTGTATAAAAACTATCCCTTAACACATATCCGGTATCAAGCTCATAATATTTACCCCTTACCCTGCTGAAGTATGTAAAGTTGCCGTTTGGCTGCCTGTTAAAATCAAAAATCTGTCCGCCCATTTGCCGTGAAAATACCGGGGTTGCATCGTTCTTCATTATTATCAGATGAGGAGTATTAGGTACCTGAACGTTAAAAACCAAATTACTTATCAAAATATTACCAGGAGCCGGATTATCTGAAAAGTTAACTGTAATAACAGGAAAAGCTTCAGGAAAATCGTTTTCCTGGTGCGGTTGTTCTAATAATTTTTTTAACAGTGATAAAGGTATTTCATTTTCCAAACCGGTTAAACTGTTCTGATTTACTTCAGAATTACTGATATTAAACTCATAGGAAACAGTTTTAAGTGTAGATCCATCGGAATATCTGATATTATTGGAGAAAGTAACGGTTATTTTCTCACCCGGTGTAAATTCATTTATTGTTTTAATTAAATATTTATCTTTTTCACCTGTTGCAAAAATTTGATAAGAATATCTATTTCCGCTGCTGCCGGTAATTTTTATAGCATTTTCCGAAAACAAATTATTTTTATTTACTTCGTGTTTGAAGGAAATAATAATATTTGATTGTTTTTTCACATAATTAGCTCCAGG
This sequence comes from Candidatus Tepidiaquacellales bacterium OLB5, assembly GCA_001567545.1. Taxonomy (GTDB): domain Bacteria; phylum Bacteroidota; class Ignavibacteria; order Tepidaquicellales; family OLB5; genus OLB5. The sequence goes on along the minus strand of LLZO01000096.1, from coordinate 4,852 downwards.
TACAGGATCAAGATATTTAAAAAAATCTTTTACAGTTATTGCACCTGTTTGTGATATCAATATGGCAAGGATAATCAGTAATTTATTTACATTCATTTATAAAATTTAAATTAAACAGTTCACAAAGCTATCATTTATTATGCTTTGTATCAATTGATTTTATTTGTTGAAAGTTAATATATAGGGTTAATGTTTATTGTTATTAATCTATACAGTCTGTAAGATTAAACTTACAGACTGTACAATAATAGGTTTAATCTAATTTTGATGGAATAACCTGTAATAGTTATTTTAAAAATTAATTTTTGACGGTTTATTTAACCAAAACCATCTTTTTAGTTTCAGTAAAACTGTTTGATTCTAATTTATAAAAATAAACTCCGCTTGGTAAATTACTGCCATCAAATTGAACTTCATAAGTGCCGCGAGAAAGGTGTTGGTTAACCAATACCTGGATTTCCCTACCCAAAACATCGTAAATTTTCAGGGAAGTAATTCCTGAGACCGGAAGCAGAAATTTCAGGTTTGTTAAAGGATTGAACGGGTTCGGATAGTTTTGCAGGAGCAAAAATTCCTTTGGTAATTCTGATTGAATAATATTTAAGGGAACCAGCTCACCGCCGTTTGTAGTCTTTATAACAAGCCCTTCAGTACCAACTGCCCACCCTGTGAGTTCATTAATAAAACTCATTTCCATTACCCCGGTTAATCCAAGATCGATCTGAACATTCCAGTTTATTCCGCTGTTTGTTGTCTTAAGTAAGCTTCCTCCATAACCCCAAACATTAATCCAGCCAGTCGAATGATTGACCATATGAAACGAATAAACTGTACCTGGCAGCTGCTGGCTCAACCAGGTATTACCGCCGTCAAATGTATTTAAAATCCTGTCGCCTTTCATAACCCAGCCGGTGTTAATATTCTTAAAATCCATTATATTATATACAATACCTGTATCGTATCTTTGTTCTGCCCAGTTATTACCGCCGTTAGTGGTTTTAAAAATCCGGCAGTCATTACCCATGGGGTAAGTGCAATATGATACACTTATCCAGCCGGTATTGTTATCCAGGAATTTGATAGCAGCAACATCAGTACATTGTCCGTAAATGCATTTTATTGTATCCCAGCTTTGCGCGCCATCAGTAGTTCTAATAATACGAGGGTAAGTTGAAGTAGACCCGAATCTTCCCGAAGCATAACCTGTATTCAAATCATAGAAACTGATATCACAACTGATACTGTTAATATTCAGCGGAGGCATCTGAACCCAGTTAAATCCGCCGTTAGTTGTTTTGTAAACTGTTCTCCAGTCTATAGCATACCCTGTGTTAGCATTGAAGAACTGGAGCTTATCTATCATATAAGGTGTTCCTGTATGAACAATTTCCCAGCTCAGTCCGCCGTCAACAGTACGATAGATCTTCCCGGACCCGGTATTGCCGGTTGTTGTCCAGCCTGTATTGGCATCAATGAAACTTACAGAATATAAAGATGAACCGGGAGGATGAAATGAACCGGATTCATTCCAGTTGTTTCCATAATCGGATGACCTGAAAATTCTTCCGCCATAACCAACAGCAACAATATTGTTACCTGAAAAATTGAATGAATTGATATGATACTTAGAGGTAAATGATACTAACTGCCAAGAATCACCGGTATCTGTTGACCTGTAGATGCAGCCCGGTGGTCCTGAAAACCCCCCGCCAACAGAAAAGCCGGTTGTTGAATTGATAAAATTCATACAGCTTAATGTACCTGTTTGAGGATTGGAAAGTTTTGTTGACCAACTAACACCTCCGTCAGTCGTTTTCCTGATTATACTTCCTGTTCCGGAAACAAAACCGGTATTTGAATTCAGAAAATACAGATTTGTAAAATCCAAATTCACAGAATCAACAAGGTTCCAGTTTAATCCGCCATCTGTTGTTTTATGAACTCTTCTATACATGCACGAATATCCTGTTAATGAATTGGTAAAATGGATTCCCCTTACCATCGAAGGCATTGAAGCAGAATTACTATCCCATGAGCTTCCCCCGTTTGTTGTTCTGTAAATGAAAAGACCGGAAGTAACCCATCCTGTAGATTCATTCAGAAACTGAATAGACTCACCCAGACCTGCAAAAGCAGCAACCGGAACCCAATAATTACCTGCATTGGTAGTTTTATAGACTTTCGTATAACTTCCCGAATTATTACCTGTAATAAATCCGGTTGCGGGATTGATAAATGATATATTAAAATAAATAAGACTTTCTAATCCAATGAAAGATGTTTTAGAAAACGGATTGCTCCACGTTAAACCTGCATCAGTTGATTTGATAACTGTACCAAAATATCCAACTGCTATAATATCATTCATGGTCAGAAACTTAACACTATTCAGCCCCATATTAGTAGGGCTGGGATTCTGGAAATACCAGCCGGATATTTGTGTAAATGTAACAGAGTATAGAATGAACTGGAAGATTAATGCTGCAATAATAGTTTTCATTTTAATAGTTGGTTTTTGTATTTTATATATAGCGCGCTTTATAGATTATAGTTTATTCCCGGTATCATTTTATCAGCACCATTTTTTTAGTTTCTGTAAAACTGCCGGATTCCAATTTATAAAAATAAATGCCGCTTGGATATGCTGACGCATCCCAATCAGCTTCATAAGTCCCGGGCTGCAATTGCTGATTGACAAGAACTGAAACTTCCCTTCCGAGTGCATCAAACACAGACAGGAATGTCTGTGTTACTGTTGTTCCGCTTATTGCAAATTTTATTTTCGTAACCGGATTAAACGGGTTGGGATAGTTTTGGGCTAACTCAAAATTGCCCGGTACTTCTGTACTTAACTGGTTTATCCCCACCAAAATACTTGTATCTCCATATACAATTCCATTAATAATGCAGCCTCTTAATGTATCATGTGACTGGTTCATCTGATAACCAAATCCGCTGTAAGCAATTCCTATTCCTTTAACGTAAACAGTCCCATAACTTGGCCCGAAAAATTCCTGATATTTTTTTGACGGGAATGTATTACCGAAAATTGTAATGGCTGATGTGTCGTAACAATAGCTGCTTGCAGTATAAAACTCCTGCGGACAAATTTTTAGTGAATCAGATATTTGGGAGCTTAAGCTGTCAATTGATGTTTCAAAGTTATTACAGTAAAACCAGAGTTTTGTAAATTTCATAGTAACCGAATCTATCCGCACAAAATCAGAGAATTGCATTACTCCTGAGCTTAAAGTTCCCGATATCATATAAATTCTTGATTCGATCCTGTAATATTTATGTCCAAGCGTATCTGTAATGCCGGTAATTTTATATATTTGATATGATCTGCCTGATTGCATATATGCCGTATATGTTCCTCTGTATATCCAAGTATTCCCCACTTGCAAAGGCATATATTTTGCAGCAGTTGAATCCCACGCAAACATAATATTAAATTCAGATATTAACAGCAGGAATAGACAGTAAATGATTTTTTTCATAATAACACCTATTTTATTAAAACCATTTTTTTAGTTTCTGTAAATTTTTCAGCTTTCAGTTTATCCGACTGGATCGCTATGCGATAATAATACACTCCGCTTGGATATGATGATGCATCCCATTCAGCTTCGTAAGTGCCGGGCTGCAATTGCTGATTAACCAGTATTTTTATTTCTTTGCCTAGAGCATTATATATTGTTAAACTTACCAATCCGAAATCTGCAACCCGAAATCCGATATGCGTAACCGGGTTGAACGGGTTTGGATAGTTTTGGGATAAACTGAACTCACCGGGATTATTTGTACCTGTTTGAATAATCCCTGAAAAAAATAATTGCAGCGGGTTATTCCTCCGTTTGATCTTACACCAAAACAAACAGTACCATTCCTTACATTTGTAAAGTGTCTGTAATTACCTGCAGGAGCTGTATATTCAATTGCCCAGCCGGAGCCGTGCGAGCCTTTGTAAATACTAGTTGTATTTCTGGTGTACCAGCAATAACCGTAATCAACCGGAGCAGGAAATAATACAAAACCTGAAAAGTTCCCTGTTCCAACTGAGGTTTGTGAACTCCAGTTAGTTCCAAAATTAGAAGTCCGTATCAAGTTTGTACCGCCTGCCAAACCGTTGCCTTCACCGTAATATAAAAAACCTAATGCATAGGTATTTACTTCCGGGGCTGTGGATTGAGATACCCAGGATACGCCAAAATTAGTCGAATAATATATTCTTGAGTTATTTGTACCAAACCAGATTGAACTATCCAGATTTAAAGTATACAGACTTTGTGTACCAATAAATATTGAATTATTCCAGCCTGCCTCAGCTCCATTTTGAGCTAGGTAACAACCGGTTGAATCCCAGTTTATTCCCCCGTTTGAAGTTTTCCAGAGTGACCATCTGCTGCCAACGGGATCTCCCTGCATAAATCCGTGCAATGGCTGATTTTTTTTCATTACGATTCCGTTAATAAATCCGCCGGGTTGAGAAAATACCTGTACCCAGTTCGCTCCTGCATTGGAAGTTCGCCATACCCATGTATCAGAACCCAGGTATCCGGCAACCAAAGCTGTATTTGCATCTATGCCCCAGATATTAACTAGTGAAACTGTATTGGGGATACCGCCCCCGCTTACATTACTCCAGTTTGTCCCGCCATTGGTTGTTCTCAGAACAGTTCCGCTGTAACCGCATACCCATATATTAGTAGGAGAAATGGGTGAAACAGAAGTTAGCTGTACAGTTACACCTGAGGTCTGTTCTTCCCAATATTGTGAAATTCCTGAATAGCAGGAAAAGAAAAGGATAATTAAAATGTAAATTATTTTTTTCATAATATATTTATTTTAT
>LLZO01000095.1 GCA_001567545.1 Candidatus Tepidiaquacellales bacterium OLB5 | reverse complement strand
ATCCGCCGTATAACAGGTTGCGGTGAAAATCTGCAACCAATGAGCCAACATATCTAGCCGAATAAGGTCTTCCCCGTTCTTTATCGTTTGATTTAAGGTCGTTAATGTATTTTTTTAATCCATCTGACCATTTGGAGTAGTTTCCTTCGTTTATGCTGTATGTTTTAGAACGTTTGGGAATCTGGATATTTTCATAGAACAGAAGGAACTCACCCACTGTAGGGTCCAGTGTAAATCCGTGAACACCTTTTCCTGTTGTATAAACCATAATAGTGCTTGAACCGTAAATTACATATCCAGCAGCAACCTGTTTTGTTCCTGTTTGCAGGCAGTCTTCAAGCGTACCCGGGCCGCACTCAGACATCCTTTTATAAATTGAAAAAATTGTGCCGATACTGATATTTGCATCTATATTGCTTGAGCCATCCAAAGGATCGAAATGAATGATATACTTGCTCATAGCTTTTTCGCCCATGAACTTTTCCTTTACCGGGATAAAATCTTCACTTTCTTCCGAAGCTATTGCACATAAATGCCCGCTTAGCTCCATTGCCCTTACTAATGTGTCATGAGCGTATTCATCAAGCTTCTTAACCTGTTCGCCGTGCACATTTTCGCTGCCGGTAACACCCATGAGGTCGATCAAGCCCGCCCGGTTTACTTCAAGGGATATTATCTTGCAGGCAAGCGCTATATCTGCAAGCAGGTCGCTTAACTGCCCGGTTGCATCGGGGTATTTCCTTTCCTCGTCAATAATGTGCCTGTAAAGTGTTGTAAATTTTTTTTAACATTCCTTATAATAAAAATTTTTAAAAATTCGTTCTTCCACTGCAGAAATCAGAGAATTAATCTGATAGCATCCTGGATACTTTCAACAGGGATATATTCAATATCCTTTAATGGTTTAAAATTCTTTAAATTGCTTTTTGGTAGCAGTACTTTTTTAAATCCAAGCTTTATTGCTTCCTGTATCCTGCGTTCAGCAAAGCTGATCCCCCTGATCTCTCCGCTTAAGCCAATTTCACCCAGAATAAGCATATCAGCATCAATTGAAGTATCTTTAAAGCTTGAACAGATACTTATGGCAGCAGCAAGGTCAATTGAAGGCTCATCGATCTTTATACCTCCGGCAATATTTATGAATACATCAAACTTAGAAAGATGAATGCCTATTTTCTTTTCCAGAACTGCAATCAGGATCGCAAGCCTTTTATAATCAAAACCCGTGGCTGTTCTTTGAGGTACAGAATACCCGGAAGAAGATACAAGAGCCTGTACTTCGATCAAAATAGGCCTGGTCCCTTCCATGCTGGCTGAAACAGTGCTTCCTGAAATTCCTTTTGAACGCTGGGAAAGAAAAACCTCGCTGGGATTGCGTACTTCTACAAGACCGGTACCGGTCATTTCAAAAATACCAATTTCATTGGTAGAACCGAACCTGTTCTTGATAGCCCTTAATACCCTGTACGAATGTGTCCTTTCACCTTCAAACTGAAGTACAGTATCAACCATATGTTCAAGTACCTTTGGACCTGCAATAAATCCTTCTTTTGTTATATGTCCTATCAGAAAAAAAGATATATTTTTTGCTTTTGCAATCTGGATAACAGCTGCCGTAGATTCACGTAACTGGGAAACACTGCCCGGACTGGATTCCAGCTCATTTCTGTATATTGTCTGTATAGAATCAATGATTACAATATCCGGTTTCAGCTTATCAACAACTGCGGCAATGATCTCCAGGCTTGTTTCGGAAAGAATATAAAACTCATCGTGAGCGAATCCAAGCCTTTCACAGCGCAGCTTGATCTGTTTCTGTGATTCTTCACCGCTTACATAAAGTATGGTATTTTTTTTGATCTTATCGCTAAGCTGCATCATAAGTGTAGATTTCCCGATACCGGGGTCGCCGCCCACAAGTACAACTGAACCGGGAACTATCCCGCCACCCAAAACACGGTCCAGCTCTTCGATAGTGCTGACAATCCGTTTATCTTCGGTAATGTTAATATCCGCAACTTTTGATAAATTGGTCAGCTTAGCACTCAGAATATCGCTGCTTTTTGATTTAAGCTTATGTTTATCCGTATGAACTATTTCTTCCGCGAAAGTATTCCATGAATCGCATTCAGGGCATTTGCCCAGCCAGCGAAGTGATGAATAACCGCAGTTTTGGCAGATATATTTTGTAACCGGTTTGGCCATATACTCAAGTAATCTGCAAAATTACTTAAATACAGGATTATTTACTAACCATTAATTAATTTATGGTTTGTAATTTTGCTAAATTGCGGCAAAAGTATTAATTACTCTACCTGCACCAGCTTAATTATGAAGTCAAATTATTATGGATTAAAACAATGCAGTATAATTTATATATTTACATTATATGAGAATTGGCTTAGGATATGACGTTCACAAGTTAGTAAAAGGCAGAAAACTTGTTTTAGGCGGCGTTGTAATTCCCCATAATAAAGGACTTTCAGGACATTCTGATGCAGATGTTCTTCTTCACGCATTATGTGATTCAATACTTGGTGCTGCTGGATTGCGTGATATTGGATATTACTTTTCAAATAAGGATAAAAAATGGAAAGATATTTCCAGCCTTGTACTGCTTGCCGAAAGCTATAAACTTATCCGGAAAAAGAAACTTAAGGTAGGAAATATAGATATTATCATAATACTGGAAGAACCAAAAATTAGTCCTTATATTGAAAAAATGAAGAAAAACATTTCTAAAGTTCTGAAAATAAAAACCTCGCAAATATCAGTTAAATCCACAACATCAGAAGGCCTTGGCTTTATAGGCAAAAAGCAGGGATGTTCTGCTTATTCTGTCTGTCTTTTAAAATAATATATTAAATCCTAATAAACGGCCTGTTGAACATTCTGCCTGTAAATAAAAGATTAAGAACACTGCTGCTAATTATTTTAAGCGGTTCGCTGCTCGGTGTATCATTCCCTCCGTTTAAAACCTGGTTCTTTGTTTATTTCGGGCTTATGGTATTGCTTTACCTAGTGATCAGTTCTGGCAGATTAAGACAGGCTTTCGGCAGAACTTACCTGACAATTTTAATATTCAATGAAATCACTTTATACTGGATAAGCGGCTGGCATTCAGATGATACTTTTCTTAAAATTGGGGGGGTTGCAACTGTAATTGTTCATTCGTTGTTCATGCTCATTCCGCTTATGGTTACTTACGGAGTATCCAGGATAAATAAAGAAGCAGCAATATTCTCATTTCCTTTTATATGGGTAGGATACGAATATCTGGATAATATCTGGCAGTTTGCTTTCCCCTGGCTGGAGCTTGGGAATACTGAAACATATAATCTTACCAGGATACAGATAACAGAAATAACCGGTGTACACGGATTATCATTTATGATTTGTGCTGTAAGTGTATTATTATATTACACATATTACAGAATTTTCAGTAAATCATGGAAACCATCATCTCCAAAAGCAGTTTTGATGCTTATTGCTGCTTTAATCATTTTTCTTCTCCCAAATTTTTACGGAAGTTACCGTTTAAATTCGGTTGATAACACAGGGTATTACGATCTAAGTGATACTTCAAAAGTGGTAAATACTGCAGTAGTTCAAACAAATACAGACCCGTTTAAAAAATGGGGCGGTGACCATAACCATCTTTTAGATACATACATTTCCAGCCTGAACGAAGGATTAAAATTCAGCCCTGATATGCTGATACTTCACGAAACATCTACACCTTATTACTTTCTGGATGATTATAATATGCTGAAAACCAAGCGTTTTTTTTGATCTTGCTGATTCTTCAGGAAAGTATATTTTTATGGGTATTCCCCACAGGTATTATTACAAAGATACCGATGAAATTCCATCTGATTACAGAACAACCATTGAGAGCAAAAGGAAATTTGATGTATTTAATTCTGCTATTCTGATTGAACCGCATAAACATTTCAGCAGTTTCAAAATACACAAAAAGTGAAGCTGGTTCCATTCAGCGAAAGGATACCATACCAGGAAAAAAGTGCCGTTCCTTAAGAAATGGTTCACCTGGGGAGTTGGTATAAGCGGGTGGCAGATAGGCAGGGAGCAGACAGTATTTGAGCTTAAAGACAGCGTTAAAGGTTTAAATACAAAGTTTGCAGGTTTGATATGTTATGAATCTGTTTTCAGTGAATTTGTCTCAGAATTTGTAAAAAAAGGGGCAGAATATATAATCATTGTAACAAATGACGGCTGGTGGGGAGATAATTCTGGACCGGAACAGCACAACCAATACGCTGTATTAAGAGCTGTTGAAAACAGGAAATGGATAGTTCGCTGCGCACAAACCGGAGTTTCATGTTTTATTGATCCTCTGGGAAATACTTATGATAAAATACCATACTGGCAAACCGGGGTAATAGACAGAAATATCATTTCAAACAATGAAATTACATTTTATACAGCAAACGGGGATATAACGGGTAAGGCGGGAGTTATTGTTTTTATTTTCAGCTTATTGGCTGTAATTATAAATTATGTGTATAAAAGAAAAGTTAAAAGCAGTGCCTGAAGCCTGTTCTTTTCTTTAGACCTTAGTTCTTCAGCTTTTTTCTTTGCTTCTTCCAAAGTTGTAAACTCACCGAACCTGGCGCGATACCAAGTGCCCTTCGAACCAAGATCAACTTTTAAAACAGTTCCTTTAAGTCCCGGAACAAGTCCGCCTACAGCGCTTATGCGTTTGTTTGCTTTTGCATCAGAGTCCCATGCTGATTCCTGTATTGTGAACTTTCCGTTTTCAAGCTGAACGTATATTACTTTATTCTGGTCATCAATCCAGCCCATTGAGCTTTTTGTAACACCTGTAGGTGTTTGTCCGGTACTTTGGGGTACTTCCTGTTTTGGTGTTTCCTGCTTGGGTGTTTCCTGCTTTGGGGTTTCCTGTTTTGGAGCATCCTGTTTAGGCTGCTCTGTCTGATTCTGAACAGGCTGCTGAGTCGTATTCTGCTGTGTATTGTTAGGCTGCTGTGAATTTTCAGACTGCTGTGTATTGTTAGGCTGTGTATTTTCTGGCTGAGTATTATTCTGCCCATTGTTATTAACCGGAGATTGTGATTCAAGTGAATTTACCGATGCCTGGTTTGTATTTTGATCAGTATTTCCCGATTCTTCCGTGTTTGATGACTCCGGCTGAACTTCTTCTGAGCCCTGCTCTTCTGCAGGATTAAAGAAATATTTATAAATTACCGGTGAAAATATCAGCAGTATCAGAACTATTGAAAAAAACATGATAAAGGTAGTAACATAGATCCTTAGTTTGGATTTATATTCTGCTTCCTTTGTAGCCTGGTATAACAATTCATATTCATATGACATTGTCTGTGTATCTGTGGAATTAGGCTCGCTATCCTTGTACCATATGTAATATGAATTGTCCTGAAGCTTATGTTCAAATCCTTCACCGCTTCCGTTGCCATTTGTTTGCGGCGGTGTTATTGTTGTTTGATACTCGTTCGTTTTGTTATGGTCACCTGTGATCTGGTTATGCAGCTCTACCGCGCTGGGCGGGATTACATGATCAACCGGCGGAGTAACCGGATTATCAAAAACAGGAGGAGTGACAGGTATATTCTGGTTCAATTCATTCTGAATAACCGTTTCCTTATTGCTGACTTCTGTGAACAGGTCAGAAAATGACTGTTCATTTTTATCTGCAGCATTGTTAATTGTTTCAGATACTTCCTTGTTTATATCTTCTGGTTTTAAAATTTCTTCGGGTTTTTGATTTATTTCTTCGGTTTTCTGAGAAATTACATTTCCTGAATCGAAAATTTCCTCTTTTATTTCATTTACAGGCGGTAAAATTACCGGAGGTATATTAATTCCGCTGTTTTCATTTAAAGGCTGTTTGATCTCTTCCCGGGGTTTGGTCATTTTCTGAAGTATCTCTTCACGTTTTTTCCTGATTTCCTCTTCTACAGTAAGATTCTCATTTTCTTCTGTTTTATTGATAAATTTATCATTTTCTTCAGAATTTACTGTTTCCGGCTCAGAAATTATGTTTTGTTTGAAAGGTCCTGTGTCCGACTCTGTTTCTTCAGACATTTTTCCCGGAATGAAATTCCTGGATTCTTCAAAAGCCCGCTGATTTATTTCTTCTTCAAGTGAAAGTGTCGGAAGGAACTCAACCGTTTTTTTATTTACATCATCGTTATTGTTATACTTGATAATAAACTCACCCAGGTTGGTTACGTCAGCAATATTTTCATCTTTAACCCCTTTGATAATACCTGCAAAAATATCATCATAAATTTTTTCCGCTTCAAAGCGAGTTAATTTGAAATACTTACTGATCTTTTCGACTATTTCCTGTTTTATCATAACCCTTAATTTTAATTGGGTAATTTATTTTGAGTTTATACTGTCAAGAAATACTCTGTCAGGAAAGAAGGTTACATGATTTTTAGCCATAGGTATCGGTTCATTTAATTTCATAAACGATGAAGTTTCCGGGTCTTTCCGTTTTATGCTGAATTTACCGAAATTTGTTATTACCAGTTCACCGTCTTTTTTCAGTTTTTCTATCATCCTCTCTACCAGGATACTGATTATCATTTCAGCACGTCCGGTTGTGATGTTATGTTCCACTGCCAGTTTATTAATCAGGTCTATAGTTGTCATAAAATAAAATTAATTGGACATTAATTGCCAATTAAAGATACCCTTTTCCATAAAATAATTCAATAGTAAGCAAAGTGACTTTTGAGTAATTATTCTACGGTATTTTACTGGCGGTTTAATAAGCTCTTTCCCTCTATATTATTCCTTATATAAACCTTTACTTTAAAACTGTAAACTAACTGCACTAATATAATAATTTATTTTTTATTGTCAAATAGGCAAAAAAACAAAAAAATAAAACTTGTAAAAAAATGCATAAAATTGCAATTTTTTGACGTGCGATTTTAGTTTAAATTCCTGAAATTACTTATTGTAATGGTAACCTTACCGGTTTATTAGTGCGTATTCTGAAACCAAGCAGTCTTAATTCATCAAGGTTTACAAGGTTTTCCGGAAAATATGTACCCTTGGGTTTACCGTAGATATTAACCCTGTCAACTTTTTTTTCATTAAAATAAAGTTTAATAATATCCCCTGCTGACCTGTTCACACCGTTATTCAGTTCATTTTCATAAACAAAATAAATACTGGCTGCATTGGTATCAACACGGATATAATTAACTTCACCTTCTAAAAACTTAATGTGCATAAAAATCCCTGATATCTGGTCATACCTTCCTGCTGATAATTCGCTTTCCTGCATTGCGAAAGCTGAATGATTTATAAAAATATCATCAATATCATTTTTAAAATTTGCATAAATTGAATCGCCTGTAACCTGCAGATTATCTTTCCATACAACGGGATCACCTGATAAAGTTATAACACCGCCTTTACCGGAAATATCCCTGAAGTAATAACCTGAATTTGAAACGGAGAGAAAATCATTGCGGATGGTTTTAACACTGTCTTTTGCTATATAATGTTCAGGGACATTGCGGAATGACTCCATCTTGCCGCTGTAGATAAAGGTAGTATCCTGTTTTTCATTTTTAGTTTCTATCTGGCGCAGTTTTGCGTTACCTTTAATAAATGAATAATTCCTTTTTTCGTAGTTTTCAGAATAATCTCCGGTAACCACTGCATCTTCGGTAAGAAAATTTATCCTAACACTGTCTTCAGCAATTGATTTTTTTTCAAACTCAAAATATGTTGCCTTTTTAGAAGTAATAACTGTAGAATCGCTTTCAATTCTCACATTTCCTGTTGCGGTAGAAATTCCGATAAGTTTTTCGTATATCATATTATCGGAATATATAACTGAAGAATCAGTTACTACTTTAACATTCCCGCGCGCATATGATTTCTGAACATTCCTGTAGTAATCCAGCTCATCAGATGTAATAGTATAGCTGTTATTATCGGTAATCCTTACGTTTCCACGGAAATTTGCCAGGTCCTGGCTGAATAAATATATGCCATAATTTGCTTTAAGGGTTGTTTTCGGGTCAGTTAATACAGCCCCTGCAGGACATACAACTTTGGATTCATTGCCGTAATATGTACCCTGAGGAGCTGAAATGGAAAGTGTATCCTGCACAACTCTTACATTTCCGTACAGGTCTGCTTTATTCTGGTTAAAAAACTGAATAACCCTTGTGCAGTTGATTTTTATGTTGTTATGTGTAAGCGATACATTCCCTATTGCTTCACGCACCTGTTCACCTTCAATGATCCTGCCCACAAGGCTATCAGCATGGTTTATTGTTATCTTATCCTGCGAATAAACCATCCCGAACAATATTAGCATACAAAAAATAGTAAAACTGGTTATCTTATTCATTTCTGAACCTGCCCGCTGACTTTATGAATTACATAATTATTCAGGTTCTGGTCTGCTTCAAACCCGTAACCCTGTATATCATCGGTCCTGGTTTGAATATGTACATATTCATCGGAACGTATTCGCTGTGTTTTATTGACCCAGTAAAGCTTATTTGTTGTTAACACAGAGCCATCCTGGGAAACGAGCTTCACGCTGTCATATACTTCCACATCCTTTGTTGCATCAAAAATTTTTCCTCTTTTACCTGTTAATGTTGAGCTGTAAATACCGTTCTTGTAAAAGTCAACTTTAGCACCGCTGTCTACAAGTGTGTAATTCATTTTAGAAAATACCCTGATCCTTCCGGCAATTAAAATAGCTTTAACAAGCCCGGAGTCCGAAAATGTTACGGTGGTATGAAAGCTTTCCTGTGATGGAAGGCTATCGGCAGCTATATCAATTTTCGGGGGCTCTACTTTATCATTAGAACAGCCAAAAAATAATATTACAGCAAACGGAATAAATATGATATAATACAGGTTATTCAATAATAATGTGGAAAGTGCAAATATTTTGAGTTAACCGGTTTAGCCAAGACCGGCTTTAACCAGGTCGTGCATGTGAACTACCCCGGCAGGTTTTTTCTTTTTATCTGTGATTACAAGCTGGGTAATTGTATATTTTTCCATCAGCTCCAGCGCAGTTTCTCCCAGCATATTTTCATTTATCAGCTTGGGAGAAGTATTCATAATATCTTTAGCTTTAATTTCTGATACGCTTTCGTATTTCTGGAGTGTTCTGCGGATATCACCGTCAGTTATTATTCCTTTAAGCCTGCCTGATTTATCCACAACACATGTACAGCCAAGCCGCTTGGATGATATCTCAAAAACTGCATCCTTGAACAAAGCATTTTCTTTCACTATCGGTATCATGCTTCCGCTGACCATCAGGTCACTAACCCTTAACAGCAGTTTTCTCCCGAGGATTCCACCCGGGTGCAGCATAGCGAATTCTTCCTTTGTGAATTCCTTTTTTTTCAGCAATGCTATTGCCAGAGCATCGCCTATCACCAATGCTGCTGTAGTTGATGTTGTAGGCGCCAGGTTATAGGGACAGGCTTCCTGGTCAACTGATGCATCAATCACCACATCAGAGAGATCACGTAATTTTGAATCAACATCGCCGACAATTGAAATAACCTTTACCCCGAACTGGTTTATTGCAAGCAGAAGCTGAATAAGCTCGAATGTATCGCCTGATTTTGAAATACAAATTACAACATCACCGCGGCGGATTATTCCCAAATCACCGTGTACTGAATCAGCAGAATGCAGAAATATCGAAGGAGTACCGGTTGAATTCAGGGTTGCAACAATTTTCTGCGCAATGATTCCTGATTTGCCGAGACCTGTAACTATAACCCTGCCTTTGCATTTATAGATTATATCAACTGCATCGCTGAATGTACCGTTTAATTTTTTTTCGAGAAGGCTTAATGCTTTGCGTTCTATCTGGATAACACGTTTCGCATCGGTAATTGCTTTGTTTTTCACTTATTATCGCTTAAAGTTAACCTGATTATAATTATATTTGTACATAATAATAAATTTAGAATTTTATTGAAAGTTAATATTACTTCATACTGTTAATTAACAGGAACATATATTAATTATTAGGATAAATAATTGGAAAACCTCAAAAAAGATGATATTATCGAACTGAATATCGAAGATATCGGCGCAGAAGGCAACGGTATTGGCAGGTACCTGGGTGAACTAGTTGTATTTGTGCCCGGTACTGTTCCCGGTGATAATATAAAAGCAAAAATCCGGAAGAAAAAAAAGAAATTTGCCGAAGCAAAGCTGTTGGAATTAACCGTTCCTTCACCCGACAGGGTTAAACCGGAATGTGAATATTTTGGAACCTGCAACGGCTGCAAAATGCAGAATACTGATTATCCAAAACAGCTTGAGATTAAAAGGAACATTGTTAAAAACGCTTTTATTAAAATAGGCGGTTTTGAAAGTATAAATATTCCCGGGGTAATAGGTTCGGATGATATCTATTTTTACAGGAATAAGCTTGAGTTTTCTTTCAGTAATGACCGGTGGCTGACTGAGGAAGATATGAACAGGGAAAATATAGATAAAAGCTTTGCTTTGGGATATCATATTCCCGGTTTTAACGAAAAAATACTTGATATAAACAAGTGTTACCTTCAGTCTGATTTTTCCAACAGGATATTAATTCTGACCCGGGATTTTTTTAAAAGCAAAGGTTCATCAATTTACACAACTAAAACACATTCAGGTTATTTAAGGTTTTTAACAGTCCGAAGGTCTGTACAAAGCGGAGAGGTTATGGTAAACCTTATAACATATGACTACCAGCCGGAGCTTATTAATGAATATGCAGCTTTGCTGCAAAAAGAAATTCCGGAAGTATCTACATTTGTTAATTCATTAACTCAGTCAAAAGCGCAGGTAGCGCTTGCTGATAACTTTATTGTGATTACCGGCAGCGGTTATATAACTGAAAATATCGGCGGATATGATTTTAAGATAACCCCTAACACATTTTTCCAGACTAACTCCAAGCAGTGCGAAAAGCTGTTTAAAACTGCATGTGATATGGCTGAATTTACCGGAAATGAAAATGCACTGGACCTGTATTGCGGCTGCGGGGCAATTTCACTGTATATTTCTGCAAAAGTAAAAAGTGTATACGGAGTTGAGCTTAGTAAAGAATCAATTGAAATGGCAAATGATAATGCGTTATTAAATAAAGTTACCAATTGCGGATTTAAAGATATGGATGTGAAGGATTATTTGGGGATGCTTACCTCACCCCCTACCCCTCTCCTTAAAGGAGAGGGGGGCAAAGCTTTTGAAATTTTTGAGATTGGGAAAAATAAGAATTTGACCTCACCCCCATCCCCTCTCCTAAGAGGAGAGGGGAGCAAAAATTCTGAATTTTCAGGTGAGGGAGAAAAAGTTACATTAACCTCACCCCCTTCCATACTCTTGAATGGTGATGATGAAAAAAAAATTCGATGTTATTATTTTAGATCCGCCGCGAAGCGGCATACATCCAAAGGCAGCTGAATATTTACTGCAGTATAAAGCAAAAAGGATAATATATGTTTCCTGCAATCCGGCAACACAGGCCCGTGATATAGCTTTGTTAAAGGATAAATATGATATCACCTCAATACAGCCTGTGGATATGTTTCCGCATACGTTTCACATTGAAAATGTTGTGAGGCTGGATTTGAGATGAAATCTCACCCCACCAATGATGCGTATTCTCCTCCCTTAGAAATAAGGTTTACAACCCGAAGGGGTGGGTATTTTTCCCACCGTTACCAAGCTTCTTCCTGGGACACAAGTAACCCTAATTTACAGCCCCTGCTTTTGGAAACAAAAATATTCAATTTCACATACAATGCTCATATGTTTTTTTATTGATCTGCACAGAACGTTTTTGGTGAAAATGAGATGTTTTTGTATTGTACATTTTTTGCAAAACCAATAATCAGGCTGATTGGTGATGACATTGTAAATGACATTGGTATTAAGAATGCGTTATTTTTAAAAACATAATTTTCCGAATAGTAACTCACTTATTCAGATGTTTTTTACAGCATCAGAAAAACCCTTAAATGTTTTCATTAATTATTATGTCAAAGAACGCATATATGCTATAAGCATATATAACAAACATAATATATGATAAATACAATGTCAAGCCATAAATCAGATACTGATGATTTGATGCCGCCAAAAACAGGCTTATCTTGAGTTTTGCCCCTCCCCGAGGGGGGATTCCCCGAGTGGGATATATGAGCAGGTTTTTTATCAATATTTATTTTATAAACACACCCCTTCTTTCCCGATTTTCATCGGGACTCCCTACCCTTTCCCCAAAGAAGTCTTAGAAAAGAAGGGAACTAATACTTTTTATATTTTCGCAGGATTCAAGAAGTACGGAATTCGGGAAACAATTAATTTTGAAAATAGAATTTTAAATACAATATTATGGCAGACAACACAAAAACACAGGCTTTAATACAAACCTACCAAATGGCAAGAAACCTTTCCAAATACTACCTCTCTAAACTGGAAGGAGTTGATATTTATAAACAATACGAGATAAACGGGATAAAAATGAACAGCGCTTACTGGCTGATTGCTCATTTGATATGGACAGAACATTTTCTGATTATCGAAGGTATCGGCGGTGAAAGCCTGGGTATTGAATGGCTGGATGATTTCGGGTTCGGAAGTGAGCCGGATAAGATAGAAAATCCGCCTGCCATAGAAGAAGTAAAAAAACGCGGCGAAGAAGTTCATGCCAAAGCAATGGAAATTCTTAACAATATGACCGATGAGCAGATGGAAGCTGAAAATAACATTGAAGCAACATTCGGCGGCAGCAAAAGCAAAATGACAGTACTGATGCATGCTATCAGGCATGAACCAATGCATATCGGGCAGATAAGCTGGATTTTGAAAGCAAACGGAATTAAGCTGACGTAGAATTATTGGTTTATTAATAGACTTCAAAAGTCTTTAAGACTTTTGAAGTCTTATAAACCAGAAACATACCCAAAGGATGTTTTCAAAGTTTACGCAATATAATAAAACCCCCTTGTGTTCCCCCTTTAAGGGGGAAATGATACTAAAGCAAAAGTAATCTTCAGGAATTTAAGGTTGATTTTCATCTCCCCCTGCAAGGGGGAGATACAGAGGGGGTCATACCTATAACCTGACAGCATAAAAAAGCCTGCTGATTTTTCAGCAGGCTAAATCAATTTTGCTTTCAAGAAAACGCTAAGCGTTTTCGTCCCGAAGGGACTCCGATGGAGCAGTCCCGCCTAGGCGGGATTTCATCCTGATAAATCGGGATTCAACTCGCTATTTAATTAATACCATTTTTTTTGAATCCGAAAATATCCCTGAATTTAATTGGTATATATATATACCTGAAGATAAATTACTACCATCAAAGCTTACCTCGTAGCTTCCGGGTTTAATATTCTGCTGTAAAATTGTTTTTACAAGCCTTCCGGAAATATCATAAACATTTATACTGACTGCCCGGAGGTCAGTCCCTACGGATGGAATTTGAAATTTAATTTTTGTAACAGGGTTAAAAGGATTAGGGTAATTCTGAAATAATACAAAATATTTTGGAATGCTGTTTTTTATATTATTAATTCCTATAGGTGGTGGTGCATTGAG
>LLZO01000094.1 GCA_001567545.1 Candidatus Tepidiaquacellales bacterium OLB5 | reverse complement strand
AAGCCCGGAATTTGGTATATGCTTATATCCACGACATAAATGTCGTGGCTAACCAATTTTTCTGTTCACCTCAAGTCCTTTATGCATGAGCCTTTCAGGCAGACTTGATGAAAACATCAAAACTGGATACTGAATCCACCAACGGGAAGGAACTTCCACTGGTAAATTGTGCCAAGCTCGTTTTTGTATTCATTCCAGAAATACGAATACACATTTTCTGTATTAAATGTATTCTGCAGCTCAATATATGTTACTATGCTCAGATTCTTGAAATTCCATTTTTTATCGACCCTTAGATCAAGCCTGTTATAATCTTTAAAACGGGAACCGTTGAAGTTATTGAAATCACTTACTCCCCTTCCTGCATATGTTGAAGCAGCAATATCAAACGGGGTATAGGGCCTGCCTGTAGTGTAGCGGAATTTCAACCCAACCAGCCAGTCATTTGTGATCTGGTAACCTGCAATAACGGTTAAATTATGCCTGTAGTCAAAAGAGCCTGGTTTTTCGCCGCCTTTAAGCCCGGTAACTTTGCTTTCGCTCAGCGAATAATTTATCATTCCGTAAAATCCGTTGCCGGTAAGCTTTTTGTGAAGCGAAAAATCTATTCCCCTTGAAAAACCTTTCCCTTCGCTCACAGCTTCGCCGAACATCAGGTTCGGGCCGTTTTCAGTGCCGCCGCTAATAAGCACGTAAGTGGGAATAACTGTGCTGACGGGATAGTTTTTGTAGTCCTTGTAATATGCTTCCACAGAAATGCGCAGCTCAGGGGTGAACAGGTGTTCAATGCCTGCAACAAAATGGTTAGCCTGTATGAATTTTAGGTTTTCGTTCCGGGGATCTGCTGTTATCCATATATATTCAGGCGACTGGTAATAAATCCCCGTGGATGCGCTGAGCGTGGTATTTGCAAACAGGCTGTAGCTTACCCCGAATCTTGGAGAAGCAGTAAAATTATTTTTGATGCCTGAAAAGTAATCAACCCTTGCGCCTGCATTTAAAATTACCCTGTTGCCCGGCAGCTTTAGGGTATACTGCGCAAACCCGGAGGCTTTGTAATAGTTATCCTTAACATTAACGTTAGCTTCCGGGATAGGGTCGCCGAAGTAAGTTGTATCGGCATTGTAATATGTTTCATTCTTGAATTTTATATACCGGGCAGAGCTCCTATAATAAGATTATTTGAATTATTGATCTGGTAAAACATCTCTGACTTAAAATTAAAATCGCTTTCATATGAATCATATTTAAACACAAGCTCATCGGTTCTCAGGTCATAATTTGTGTAATTCAGGAATGCGGATGAATTTGCAAGCACAGTTTGCCAGTACCCTTTTTTGAAAAGCTTCTTCAGGTTAAAGCCGGCTGTGAACTGCTGCTGGTCGCCCTTAGCTTTGCCGTATGGATTATCATCGCTTATTTCGGGTGATTCCCCTTCGAAGCTGATCTTATCCAGTCCACCGATGCCTATAAAGCTGAGCCTGGTATTTTTATCAAAATCATAAACTGCCTTAAGATTAAAATCCCAGTAATCGGGCACTGCAGCCAGCCTTATTGCTCCTTTCAAAAGGTTAAGGTAGCTTTTTCTTGCAGAAATAATAAAGGAGCCCTTTTTAGTGAATAAGGGACCTTCAAAAATTCCGCCGAATCCGGCGGTTGACAGGTTAATATCGCTAAGGAATTTTTTCCGGTATCCTTCGCGGAACCTGATATCCATAACGGATGAAAGCTTATCGCCGTAGCGGGCAGAAAATCCGCCGGTGGAAAATTTAACATCGTCAATGAATTTTACGTTTATCATTCCGATAGGTCCGCTGCTAGAGCCCTGCGTGGGAAAGTGGTTAACATTCGGAATTTCGATGCCGTCTATCATTGTTAAATTTTCAGCCGGCGAGCCTCCGCGGACAATGAGGTCATTGCGCCCGTCATTAGCGGGTGATACACCGGGCATTATCTGCAGCATGCGCGAAATATCTTCAACAGCGCCGGGAGCGCGGCGTACTTCTTCAAAATCAAGGCTGTAGCTGCTAGTGCTTACATCGGTATTCTTCTGGAAATACTTTCCTTCAACATCAATTACGCCGGTTGTAATGTTTGAAAGCAGCATTTCAATCTGCACATCTGCCGGGCGGGATGAGTTAACAACAATATCAGTATGAATGAAGGCTTCATACCCCAGGCAGGTTACTTTTATTTCATATGTTCCAAGCGGTATATCAGTGAACTGGAAATTCCCCTGCGCATCAGTAACGGTTTTGAAAGCTGTGTTAATTACCATTACAGTTGCTTCCGGTACCGGATTGGTTGTTTCTTTATCAGTAACTTTCCCGTTGATAATACCTTTTTCCTGGGAATAGATTGACGATGTAAACAGAATTAAAAATAAGATAAGTAATTTAAACATATATATTGATAAAATATTTTTCTGAAAATCTTATTGTACCGTCAGGTTTAAGAACCTGACGGGAGCAAAATTGTTTGTTGTTACTTGTTCAATCTGCCAGAAGCATATTCATGTATTCCATCTGCTTCGTTTATTGCACCGGTTTTGCTGTACTCTGAGGCTTTGCCAAGACCGAAGATCGGCATATTAACATAAATGTTTTCATAACTGCCGGCTGAAACTTTATATGTTTCATGCCACACACCCACAACACCGCTCTGCCGAGCTTTTTGGTTGAATGCTTTCCACGCGGGAAAGTGTTCAAGATCTTTGTTTTTTGCATATGCTTCAAGATGTTCAAATGAGCGCCAGTACTGCACTGAAATTGAAATTCTTCCGAACCAGCTTCGCTCTCCCAAGAATCCGTATTCCGGATTTTTGTAAAGCTCTTTTATCATCCCCGGCATTGCCATTGCAACCGGAAGCCATTTGTGTATCTTCCAGAAATTGTTAACACGCATTCCGATAAGGAACACAACAAAATCCCCCTGTACATTTGCGAATTTTCTTCCTTTTATTATATGCGCCATTGTAAACTTATTTTTTTAATAAAATTATTATTGTTCATTGCTCACAAGAAAATTTCGGAGAAATTTTCGATGTCACGCTTTAGCGTGATTGTTCATTGTTAATCAAGTGTGTGTACATAAAATGCAGGCTGCCGTTAACGGTCTGTTCTATGAATTCTTCAGGCATCATAGCGCACCTGCCGCGGATAATTAATGCAGCCATTCCGTGAACAAATCCCCAGATGCCGAAAGTAACTGCATCAACATTTTTATCATTGATATATCCGCGTTCAATGCAAGCCTGAACAGTATCACGCAGGTAATTATACGAGCGCTGGCCGACCTCCCATTCCTGTTTTTCTGTAATTTTTTCGGCAACACCTTTTGCTATGAACATCAGGTCGTAGTAATCTTTGTTTTCCAGTGCAAACTTCATGTATAATCTTCCCATCTGCGCAAGCTTCTCAACCGGATTTTCTACATCATCAAGCGTTCTTTGCAGCGCATAGAGTTTTTCAAAACCTTCAGTGTGGATAGCGTGGATAATTTCACCTTTATCCTTAAAGTACGAATAAATTGAGCCCGGCGAGTATTCAATTTTATCAGCAATTGCGCGGATAGAAACATTTTCCATCCCTTTTTCAATAAACAGCTGCATTGCTGTTTTAATGATCAGTTGACGCATTTCCTGTTTTTCGCGTTCTTTTCTGTCTTCAGTTCCCATAAATTAATAAACCTCGTTTATATATTGAACAATGTTTAATATTTGAATGCAATTTAATATATGAAAATCAAATTGTCAAGAATTAAGTAAAATAAATTTATTTAATTATATGATTATCAATGAGATGTATATAAATTTTTTTGATATAAATTAGACTTTAAAATTTCGAACTAATTAGCAATCTTTACTATTATTAATTCAGATGGCTGAAGAAATCACAGAAAATACAGAAATTGAAGCAGCCCGCAACCCGCTTGATATAAAACTCGGCAATCTTCCTTCAAACCCGGGAATTTACCAGTTCAAGGATAAGAACGGGAAAATAATTTATGTCGGGAAGGCTAAAAATCTCCGAAACCGTGTGCGTTCATATTTTATGTCAAAACCAGTGGGACCGCGCCTTACGAAAATGATCTCGCTTATCCGTGACGTAGAGATAATTAATACAGACAGCGAAGTAGAATCCCTTATACTTGAAATGAACATGATCAAACAGCTTAAGCCGAGATATAATGTTAACCTTAAGGATGATAAATCATTTCCCTACATTGTAATTACAAATGAACCGTATCCCAGGGTTTTTCCAACCCGCAAAAGGCGCAATGACGGCTCGAAGTATTTCGGACCTTACACAGATGTTGGCACAATGAAGTTTTCGCTGAAAATGCTGCGCGATCTTTTTATGATAAGGACCTGCAGCCTGAATATAACACAGGAGGCTATTGAGAAAAAGAAATTCAAGGTTTGCCTGGAGTATCACATAAAAAAATGCGAAGGTCCGTGCGAGGGGCTTGTATCACAGGCAAAGTATAACGAAATGACCGGTGAGATAGAAAAGGTGCTGCACGGAAAAACTACATCGCTGATAAAAGAGCTTGAAGCAAAAATGCGCGATGCGGCTATGAACGAAAAATTTGAAGAAGCTGCGCTGATAAGGAACAGGATAGAATCATTAAAGGTATATACCGAAAAACAAAAAATTGTTTCCGAAGACTTCCTGGATAAGGATATAATTAATTTTGTTAAGGAAGAAGATGATGCTTGCGCTATGATACTAAATATCCGCGACGGCAAGGTAATAGGCAAGCGGCATTATTACTTAGATACCGTTGAAGATAAAGAGCCGGGTGAGATACTTGAGAGTGTGATTTACAGGTATTACAGCGAAAATTCATTTATTCCCGATGAAATTCACCTGCCGGAGGAAGCCGAATCAGAAGACCACGGCACCGAAGCGCTGGCTGAGTGGTTTAACAGGAATTTTAACCGGAAGGTTGAATTCAGGATCCCGAAGCGCGGAGAAAAAGTTCAGCTTCTTGCAATGGTAAAAACCAATGCAAGGTATATGCTTGATGAGCTGAAGCTTCAGCGCTTAAAGCGCGAGTTCATTCCGAACTCGGTTACATCTTTAAAACGCGACCTAAGGTTAACAAAGCTTCCCCGCCGTATAGAATGTTATGATATTTCCAATATCCAGGGCACCGATACTGTTGCATCGATGGTAGTATTTATGGATGGCAGGCCGAAAAAAAGCGATTACCGCAAGTTTAAGATACAAAGCGCTCTTAACGAAGTCGGCAGACCCGATGACTTTGCCTCAATGCGCGAGGTTATCTTCCGCCGCT
>LLZO01000093.1 GCA_001567545.1 Candidatus Tepidiaquacellales bacterium OLB5 | reverse complement strand
TTTTTGTTTCACTGAAACTGCCTGCAGTAAGCCTGTAAAAATACATACCGCTTGCCATATCACCGGAATTCAGCTCAGCTTCGTAATTACCTGCATTAAGATTCTGCTCTACAAGTATTTTTACGGCTTTACCCGTTATATCATAAACAACCAGCCTTGTAAAATGTGACCTGCTGCCATTGTTACCGGGAATGCTGAACTTAATTTTTGTCACCGGGTTAAACGGGTTGGGATAGTTCTGTTCCAGCTTAAATTCCCCGGGAACTTCATTTCCGTTATGGCTGATACCTATCGGATTACCGAATCTGAATACATACAAACCTGTTGCTATATCGCTGACAATAAACCTGCCTGAATTATAATACGGAAATACATTCCATGCACCCTGGTAAGCAGTCCCCGAGCCGGGGTAAGTATCGTAATAACCTATAACGGTTGGCTGTGAAGGCAGCGTGCTTACATCAAGCGCAACAACACCGGCGCGGTAATGTGCCATATAAATTGTATCACCTTTAAAATAAGCATTATGAACCATTGCATTTTCATACGGGATATATTCATAGACAAAAGTAATATTAGAAAGGTTTGCAGCATCCCATATACGCATATGGTTAGAGCCGCCTTCATCTGTAGTTAAAAGCCAGCGCCTGTTATTGCTTAACCACACATTATGGCAAACAGCGTTTGGATAAATAAACTGCCCTGCAAATACAGGGTTATCTTTATTAGTGACATCATAGATTGACATTTTGCTGTTTGGACTGTAAATATTTGCAGAATAAACGGTATCATTTTTTACAAAGCAGTCGTGTGAATAAGGCAGGGGACCATCACCGCGCTTAACCGGGTTTTCCCTGTCTGTTACATCAAGTATCACCAATCCTCCTCCGTTGTAATCTGCTCCGTTGAGATAAAGGTAATTGCCATCGCTTTTAATTGTGTGGGTAGAGTTATATCCCGGGAAAGTCCAGTTTTTGACATGCCTGACGGAGTCCGGCAGATACTGCAGGTCAACAATCTGCAATCCTTTATTAGTGCCTGTACCTTCTGAAACAATGTAGAGATAATTACCGAGTACAGTAAATTCCCTGTAGTTATAAAATGAAGTCGGTCCGGGAACTGTATCACACTGTACAACATTACCGGGATCAGTTATATCATAAACTGCAGTGCCGTTCCAGTAGCCTATTATGGCATATTCCCTTCCGGCCGGAGAAGTCCATCCCCAGCAGGATGCGTAATGCCACCCGGCAGGCGTGCCGCCTGCATTATGTTCATTTTTCTGTGCAAGCAGGGTCATGTTCATGACCGCCTGAGAATATAAATTTACTGTGACTAAACTGATGAAGGCTGAAAGCAGAATAGCTTTTTTCATGGATATTTGGTTTAATGGATGAATTTATACTTATTAATTGGCAGTCAGCCTTACCTGCGCTGTTGGCACCAGTGAGCTGAAATGATTGAACATATGCTGCAATATGCCAAACGGCTGAACATTAATTGCTGATTCAAATATTTTCAGGTAAAACGGAATATTTAAAGCAGAGCCCTGTTCAAATTTCGGTTCTAAAGTGATAATTACAGAGTAACCGTTGTTAAGGCTTAATATATCAGGCAATCCTCCGCCCGGGCAGTTTGGCTGCAGCCAGTCATGGCCGGGGTAGTTCCATTCAAGCCCGCCGTTAAGCCTGCATTGCTGGTTATTATCTGCCTGGTTGGATGCAGTGAACCTGCCCATATTATAAATATACGCAGAATTTGAGTTATTTATTACCCATGCCTGGTAGGTCCATTCAGCTGTATCAGGCAGAGCAGGCAGTGTTAATCCGGCAATTGTTCCGTTTGTATCAGTAGTAAACCATAATCCTTTTTGATATTCAGCAGAAGCTGTTCCTGCAGAAGGGGATGCCAGGATAAACCTTGCTTCAGATGTTGAAAATTGCGAAGAGGCGGGAAGAATATCCCTGTAATTCATTGTAAGGTCAAAAACCACGGCTCCGCCGGAAACATTTTTAGGACCGCCAAGAATTTTTATATTACTTGGAATTGTATCATTATAACCCGGAGGCTGTATGGTAACAATTATATCACTAACATAATTTATGTTAGTGATCTTTCCCATGTACGGGCTGAAAGGCGCGCCAGATGTATCCAGCACAGTACCCGAAGAATTAACTGTGAACCTGCCCATGCTTCTGTAAGCATTTTCACCGTGGTCCGAGGCTGATTCAACACTGCCCCATAGCTCGTAAGTGCCTTCAATGTTTTTATCGATAGTTTTAAGATTGTTAACAGTAATTGAACCGCTGTTTTGTGGTACGTTAACGCCTGAATCGCTGCCGCAGGAATAAAAAAACATTAATGCAAATAATAATATTAGGCTGTATTTTATCATCAAAAAATATTTTTGTTCATAAGATTTTAAAGTTTACATTTCTTTCTATAAATTCTTTTTTGATGCATCAACTGAGTTGATGCATTCATTGACACAGTCAATGCACTCCAAAACAGATCTAATTCCCAAGCCCGGGAGTAATGCAAATTCCGGCTGGGAATGAAGCCATTTCAATATCCTTAATCTTAACATGACCGCCCCATACATCAATCACAGCAGTAGTGCCGGGTTTTTTACCTGATGTTGCCGGGTGATGTATAAACCCGCCGGAGGTTGATTCACATGTTACATAAGCATAATGACCATCTGCAGTAAAATCAACTTTATGCGGCTGTGCGCCAACATTTGAAATGGTTTTAAAAACTGTATTATTGCTGATATCTATTACGGTAACAGAATTTGAACCCTGGTTGGGTACATAACACCACCTGCCGTCAGGGGATATTTCCAGCGCCAGCGGATTTATTCCGGTGGGAATGTTTACCGTAAATATACCTGCAGATACATCGAATACCCTTACATCATTACTTTTTCTGCAGGATACATATACAAAAGCATCACCAGGCGTTACAGCAACCTGGTAAGGTATAAAATTAGTTGTCCCTGTTCCGTTTGGCGGAACTGAAGGATCGACGGGAATAACATTTTCAATTTGCTCGGTAGCAGCATTAATAACATACAGAAACTCACTTACCTGTGTGGCGCAGAAAAGCAGGCTGCCGCTGTGCGAAAGCCTTAAGCCGTGAGGGCGGTTCATTCTGAAATCGGTTATAGAATTAAGAATTGTCATTGACTGCGGGTCAAAGATCTTAATGCTGCCTGATGTGGTGAAATCTGTTATGTATCCTTTTGTTGCGTCATTATTAAGTACAATATGAGCAGGGGATGAGCCAATCAATAACCTTCCGGCCTGCTGGTATGTGCGGGCATTATATTTTTCCATATATCCTTCGGATATAAGGCTTACATAAAAATAATTACCCTGGTTATCAACTGTAACAATATGCGGCGCATCTGGCGGGGCTGCAGTGTTGCTTCTTCCGCCAACATCTATAAGTCTTACTAAATGATTGTTATCAAGATTCACAACAGCAACCAGGTCGCTTGACTGGTTAGTAATAAAAGCTTTATTATTAATATTGCTGAAAGCGGCTTCGCCGTAATCGTTCTTTGCGCCCTGGTTTATCCAGTCAACAATTTTATGTAACTGGTTTGCCTGAAGCGGCAAGCCCTGAGTGAACGGCATTTTTGCCTGCGGCATCAGCGGCTCTGAAAACGGTGATATGTTCGTATCAATCCGGTTAATATGCTGTACCAAGTGGCTCCACTGTGCGTTGTAGGGAATAACCTCCGCGCCGAATGAAGAACCGTTAATCATCATCCCTTCCCATGATGTAAGATCAAGCCCTGCCTGTTTATCGGTGGAATTGTGGCACCCGGGGAAATTGCAGTTTTGCGCCAGTATAGGCTGGATATCACGGTTAAAGCTTACAGGTTCACCCAATTGTGTTTGAGTTGATGAATCGCATCCTGATATATTTATTATTGCTGTTGTAAGGATTATACCGAATGCTGTTAAAAAAAGCGCTGTTTTTATCTTCAATTTCTGCAAAATTATGCTGTATTTATGGAATTTAAGCCGTAAATGTATTTAATATTAAATTGATTTACAATGATTATATTTTGTGTGTTGTTAGTAATTTAACGGTATAGGAATGATAAAGATTTCAGTTTATTGATTTGTTTCTGTCAGGTCTGTCCAAGGGACTCCTACGGAGAGGACCTGACAGAAGCATATATGCTTTTTATTCACAAAGCCATTTTCATCACCAATTTCATTACCAAATCGCTGATAATTTTTTTTGGGGATTCCCGAAATGTTTTTTGTGAAAACGTGAGATTTTTCGTAAAAACATTTTTCGCAAAGCCAATAATCATGCTGATTGATGATGAAAATGTAAGTGACATTGGTAATGAAAATGGGGATGAGAATTATGGGACCCCACCCCATCCCCTAAGGGAAGGGCACTAAGCTAAATATTTTTACCACAAACCCCCATAGGTGATTTAGTAAGGATATCAATTTACGAAATATCTGCAGGTCATAGTTTGCTGAGATTCTGTCCCCCCTTCATACGAAGGGGGGATAAAAAGCCTGAACAACATTAAATCCGGGATAGAAAGAAATATTTAATATGCCTGAAATCATAGTTGGGGGTTTAGGTTTTTGACCCCACCCCATCCCCTAAGGGAAGGGCACTAAGCTAAATATTTTTACCTCAAACCCCCATCGGTGATTAAACCAGGAGATCAATTAAAGAAATATCTGCAGGTTATAGTTTGCTGAGATTCTGTCCCCCCTTCATTTGAAGGGGGGAGTATAAGCTTGAATATTTATTTATTTGGAATAGAAATGTTAAATTCAATTCTCGAATATTTCTGCCGGGGGTTTTGCTTCTAAAGAGCAAATATATGCTAATTGCATATATATCAAAATTAATATATGATTATTACAGTGTCAAGTCATTTTTTTGGGAACCGTTTTCTGATTAAAATCCGGTTTTAAGGCAGTTAAGTGGCATTGAGACGCGCGACCGGCATGTCTGTACAGCAGACCTGCTGAAAAGCAGGAAAGATCATTTTACCAGCACCATTTTTT
>LLZO01000092.1 GCA_001567545.1 Candidatus Tepidiaquacellales bacterium OLB5 | reverse complement strand
ATTTTATTATGGTTTCTTTTCGGTTCTTTCGAACCTTTGGTATTATTTTTAGTTGGGAAGGGTTATCCGTTTCTTAAAAGGACTAAATTAGACGAAATAAAAGCTTTAAAGCTTGGTATGATGACACTGATAGCTTTGGCTATCAGTGTAGCATACATTTACAGCTGTATTGTTGTATTTGGTCTTAAAGGTGATATATTCTTTTGGGAGCTGGCAACATTAATTGATATAATGCTACTGGGTCACTGGATTGAAATGAAATCAGTTATGGGCGCATCCAAGGCATTAGAAGAACTCGCAAAATTGATGCCCTCAAATGCCCATAGAATAAACATAGATGGTAGTATTACAGAAATCCCGCTTAATGAATTAAAGATATCAGAAAAGGTTTTAATTAAACCCGGTGAAAAGATTCCTGCAGATGGAGTTGTAATAGACGGAGATTCTTCAATAAATGAATCAATGTTAACAGGTGAGTCAAAACCTGTTTCTAAATCAAAAGGAAAAAGTGTCATTGGCGGTTCTATTAATGGAGAGGGCTCTCTTACAATTGAAGTTAAGAAAACAGGTTCCGATTCATTTCTCTCACAGGTTATTGAGCTTGTAAAAGTGGCTCAGGAAAGTAAATCCAGAACACAGGACCTTGCAAACCGTGCTGCATTATGGTTAACTTTTATCGCATTATTTGGAGGCACAATAACATTTTTTGTTTGGACTGCTTTGGCACATCAAAGCCTCGCCTTTGCTCTTGAAAGAACTGTAACAGTAATGGTTATAACCTGCCCGCATGCTTTAGGGCTTGCGGTTCCGCTGGTTGTTGCAGTATCAACAACCCTTGCGGCTAAGAACGGTTTATTAATTAGAGACAGAGCTGCTTTTGAAAAGGCAAGAAATATTAAAGCAATAATATTTGATAAAACAGGAACATTAACAGAAGGTAAATTTGGAATAACTGACCTGTTTAGTTATGATGATTCAGTGACAAAAGAAGAGATTCTAAAACTAGCAGCTTCTGTTGAGAGTTTTTCAGAACACCCAATAGCAAAAGAAATTTCAAAAGCTTCAAAGGATAAATATACTGTTAATGAATTCAAATCAATAACCGGAAAAGGTGCTCAGGGAGTGATTAAGGGAACTTTGGTAAAGATTGTTAGTCCGGGATATTTAAGAGAAAACAAAATTAATTATGAAAATAATAATAACACCAAGCTTTTTGAGCAGGGTAAAACTATTGTCTTTATTCTGGTGGACGATAAACTAATTGGTGCAATCGCATTATCAGACCTGGTAAGAACTGAATCAAAACAGGCTATTAAAGAGCTTAAGGAAATGGATATTAAAACAATAATGTTAACGGGTGATAATTTAAAAGTAGCTGAAGCTGTTTCAAAAGAAATTGGTATTGATGAGTTTATTGCCGAGGTTTTGCCGCAGGATAAGGCAAATAAAGTAAAGGAAGTGCAGCAAAGAGGTTTAACTGTTGCAATGACAGG
Source organism: Candidatus Tepidiaquacellales bacterium OLB5 (assembly GCA_001567545.1). GTDB lineage: Bacteria > Bacteroidota > Ignavibacteria > Tepidaquicellales > OLB5 > OLB5. Next base: position 657 of record LLZO01000092.1, on the reverse strand, counting down.
AGATGGAGTAAATGATGCACCTGCATTAGCACAGGCAGATATTGGAATTGCTATTGGGGCGGGAACTGATGTTGCAATTGAAACTGCCGATGTAATTCTAATAAAAAGTAATCCTCTTGATGTTGTATCAATAATAAAATTATCACAGGCAACATATAAAAAAATGGTACAAAATCTCTTATGGGCTACAGGTTACAATTTATTTGCCATTCCTCTTGCAGCCGGAGTATTATATTCATTTGGAATTCTCCTAAGTCCGGCAGTAGGTGCAGTTCTAATGTCTTTAAGTACTGTTATTGTAGCTATAAACGCAAGATTTTTAAAAATTGTATAAGTCATGATTGAAAAAATAATAGAATTTTCCGCGCGAAACCGTTTCCTGATACTAGTACTGTATTTGGTAATTGCAGGTTTTGGAATATGGTCAGTTTATAATACACCTGTAGATGCTATTCCTGACTTATCTGAAAATCAGGTAATAGTGTTCACAGAGTGGATGGGAAGAAGTCCGCAAATTATTGAAGACCAGATAACATACCCTTTAACCCAAAATCTTCAGGGAATTCCAAAGGTTAAAGCTGTACGGTCTCAATCTATGTTTGGCATGAGCTTTATTTATGTGATATTTGAGGATAATGCAGAAATTTACTGGGCAAG
>LLZO01000091.1 GCA_001567545.1 Candidatus Tepidiaquacellales bacterium OLB5 | reverse complement strand
AAAAAATACTTCCGTAATCAGTTTAAACAAATTTACTTTGAAAAATCCGGTTGATACAAACAGAATGTATATTGATGATAAAATTACTGAAACCGCATTGCCGAATGCTGCTCCGGTTATCCCGTAATTCTTTATCAGGAAATAACTTGCTACTATATTTATACCCAGGAATATCAAACCTTCCCGCATCTGGTATTTTGGGACGCCTGTATTGGGTATTATTATATTACCGGGTACTGAAAATAAAAAGTTTGATAAATATCCGATGATCAGTATTCTTGAAATAAGTACTGATGTTTCATATCCCTCGCCCATCCATGCAATAAATAACCTGTCGCTGAAAAAGAATAAAAAAATAAAAATTGGTATTGCCAGCAGATTAAGGTACTTTACGGTATTTATATACAGTTCCCTGAGCTTATCAGCCTTGTTAAGCGCAGCAAGCTCAGCTGCAGCCGGTGCAATCGGAGCCATAAACTGAAGCGGGAAGAATTTTCCGTATGATGCAGCTTTGCTGCCAAGGTTATATAATGTAACATTGCCCAGTGTTGAAAATGCACCTAGCAAAAATTCATCATATTTTTCCGATGCAAAAGTTGCCAGCCTTGATACCTGCATCTGCAGACCGAACTTGCTCATTTCCTTCAGCCGTGTTAAAGTGAATTTCCGCGGGGTCACCATAAGTCCGGGCAGGTTCTTTTTTGCAAGTATTAATGTAATTATTACGCTTACTATACCTGAAGCTAACTGTGCTGTAACAAGGCTCATCAAACCGGCTTTCATGATCATTAACACCAGTACGGCCGCAAAATATGCCAGTGTTACAAATATGCTGGCAACTGCTCCCTGGTACATTTTCTGCAGGCCTATTAATAATGAATTGAATATACCGAATGAGCTTGCGAAGAAAAATATTCCAAGCGAAATATAAAATACATTTTTTGCAAGCGGAATTTTTGCCGGAGGAATATTTACAAGCCCGAATAGATAATCAGATATAAAAATAGCAATAATAACTATTACGGCAGAAAATATCAGGTAAAATATAAACCCGGTATTAATTATTTCTATCAGGTTGTCATTTTGTTTTT
>LLZO01000090.1 GCA_001567545.1 Candidatus Tepidiaquacellales bacterium OLB5 | reverse complement strand
GATGTATCGGTTTATGATGCAGCCGGAAAGAAAATAGAATCACTTGTAAGCGGCTTTTATAATGCAGGTGTATATGAAGTATCATGGGATGCAGCAAACTATTCAAGCGGTGTTTATTTTTATACAATAGTATCAAATGAATTTACTGAAACAAAAAGGATGCTTTTAGTAAAATAATAAACTATTGTAAAACAGAAATATACAATACTAAATTTTAATAAATTTAGGTATTGACAAGTAAAACAATTATAATTATAATTGCCGTAGTTAAACAGACGGCAGAAATTAAATGAAAGAAATCATCCAAAATCTCGAAGCTTTAGGGTTCACAAATTACGAATCCAGGGTATTTTGCGTGTTATTTGAAGGAAATCTTCTTACAGCAAGCGAAATAGCTAAAAAAGCTGAAATTGCACGTTCTTCTGCATATGATATATTAAAATCATTTACAGAAAAAGGGATATGCAACGAGATACAAACAAGCAGCGTAGCAAAGTATGAAATTATAGACCCGAAAGTTGTTCAGGATAAGATCGAAAAGGAAATTCACGATACTTATGTTAATAAAACAACCAGGCTGAAAGATTCTTTTGATAAGCTTACGCCTATCTTTAAAGCTAAGGAGCTTGAGGGGGAAAAGGTGGACGTGGAGCTTATCAAGGGATTCAACAAACACCGATCCGCAAAATTTATGCAGTTATGGGAATCATCATCAAAAGAGCTGCTGCTTATGAATAAGCTTGAAGTTATGGCTGATACATCGATTGATGAATTTACAAAAAATTTCATTACAGGCGGCGGTGTAATAAAAACAATATATGAAATAAGTGAAAATTTCAGAATAAATGAAGGCGGCAAATGGGTTGTAGTAGGCGTTCAAAAGCTGATAGATATACTGAATGAAATGAAAGGCGAAGGCGGCGAAGTTAAGCTTACAAAAAAAGTTTACCAGAACATGGCAATATTTGACAGAAAGGTAGTTTATATCAGCCTTGTTGATCCTACGGTATCCAGGTACAACAGAAGTGATATAATTGTAAAGAACCAGAATTTTGCAGAGGCGATGGCTTTGTATTTTGAGCAGTCATGGCGCGATGCTGATAAACCGGAAGACTTCAGGGATAAAGCTCTTCCAAAAAGTAATGAATAATATTAGGGGATATAAAAATTGAATACAATTGTTAAAATACTGTTTATTTTCCTTGCAACCACGGGTTCACTGATCATTTCGCAAACCAATACCTGGCAGACTTTAGGTACAGGTTTGCAGAACGGAACTAACGATACTGTATATGCAATAACATCATATAACGGGAAGATTATTTATGGCGGAAATTTTACGAGGGCAGGAAGCGTAAATGTACAGAACATAGCCGCATATGACCCCGTTACTAACACATGGTCAGCACTTGGAGCAGGTGTTAACGGTGAAGTAAAGGCATTAACTGTCAGCGGAAGCGATCTGATAGTTGGCGGTTCGTTCACACAGGCGGGAATTACAAATGCAAACCGAGTTGCCAGATGGAACGGCACGAACTGGTCTGCAATGTCATCAGGTTTTGGCGATGATGTTAATGCGCTTATTGTATATTCAGGCAGTATAATAGCAGGCGGCAATTTTTCAATGCCCGGCGGAGCCGATAATGTAGCGCGCTGGAACGGTTCTGTATGGGTATCCATGGGTAACGGTCTTACAGGCAGCGGAGACAGGGTAAATGCTTTTACAGTCTTCCAGGGAAACCTTGTTGCCGGAGGAAGGTTTGAAGAATCCGGTTCTACAAATATGGAAAATATCGCAAAATGGAACGGGTCAGTCTGGAGCGCTTTTAACGGTGATAGTTTTGACGGTAATGTAAACGCAGTTACAGTATATAATAACGAATTGTTTGCCGGCGGAGATTTTATGCATATAGGCGGAAACGACAGAAAATATATTGCAAAATGGAGCGGCAGCAGCTGGGTAAGTGTTGGCGGCGGACTTGATGACGGGCCGGTTGAGGCTTTCAGTGTCTTCAAAAA
>LLZO01000089.1 GCA_001567545.1 Candidatus Tepidiaquacellales bacterium OLB5 | reverse complement strand
AGGAAATCCAGCCCGTCTTCGGTCCTCGCGATTTTCCTTATCCTGTCAGCAAGCTCAAACAGCCCGAACAGGTCGTTTTGGCTGAACTGCTGTGCTGAAAGCACGTGAAAAACCCTGCCCGGGTTAAGCAGCTTCAGGCGCTTTTTTTCGTTTAACTGCTGAACATGAGACCATTCAGCAGGTTTTTTACTTTTTTTCTGTGAACTTTTCTTTAGTGTTTTCAGTGCTATTTCAATTTTTTAACAAAATCTGTTAATATCTGTGTCAGGTCGGGCCTGCCTATTTCCTGCAGGTCGTAATTTATCCTGACAGCAGGTTTATTTATCTTGATAACACGCCTCAGGTCAATTGGTGTTCCTATAATTACTGCATCGCATGGTATCTTGTTAATGGTAGCTTCAAGGTCTTTCATCTGTTTATCACCGTAACCCATTGCCGGAAGCAGAATCCCGATACCCGGGTATTTATCATATGTATCTTTAATGCTTTTTACTGCATACGGCCTTGGGTCAATTACCTCAGCTGCATCAAACTTCTGCGCTGCAATTGTGCCGGCGCCGTATTTCATTTCACCGTGTGTTAAGGTGGGTCCGTCTTCAACAACAAGAACTTTCTTTCCGCTAATTAACTTAATATCATTTGGATTTTCAAGTGAAATAGGGGAGGCAGCTTCAACAATTTTTGCTGCCGGATTAAGCTTTAATACATTTTCCCTAACTGCGTTAATTCCTTCCAGGTTAGCAGAATCAATTTTATTTATTACTACCACATCGGCTAAATGGATATTTGTCCTGCCGGGATAATAATTCATTTCATGTCCGGCGCGGTGCGGGTCAACAACTGTGATAGTTAAATCGGATTTATAGAAAGACATATCATTGTTTCCGCCGTCCCAGATAACTATATCAGCCTCTTTTTCAGCTTCACGAAGTATTGCCTCATAATCAACGCCTGCATAAATAACATTGCCTCTTGAAATATGCGGCTCATATTCTTCCATTTCTTCTATAGTGCAGTCATGTTTTTTAAGGTCGCTTATAGCCGCAAAACGCTGTACTTTCTGCTTAGCAAGATCGCCATACGGCATTGGATGCCTAACGGATACTGTTTTCTGGCCAAGCCTTTGCAGGATATCTACAACTTTGCGTGATGTCTGGCTTTTTCCTGCGCCAGTTCGGCTTGCAACCACTGAAATTACTGGTTTAGATGATCTAAGCATAGTGTCTTTTGCTCCAAGTATGACAAAATCTGCCCCGGCTGCATTAACCTGTGCATTTTTGGACATAACATAAGTAAACGGAACATCTGAATATGAAAAAACCACCTGGTTTATATTATATTTTTTGATTAGTGATGTAAGCTCTGATTCAGGATAGATAGGGATGCCTTTAGGATAGAGTTTTCCGGCAAGAGAAGCCGGGTATTTTCTGCCTTCAATGTTCGGAATCTGAGTTGCTGTAAATGCTGCGACGTTATAAAGGGGATTATCACGGTAAACCACGTTAAAATTATGGAAATCCCTGCCTGCAGCGCCCATTATTAATACATTTATTTTAGCCATAGTTGTAAAATTTAGTGAATAAACTATACAAATATAGCTTTTTGCCCTGCAAGCAACAATGATTTAAGTCATTTATTATATGCTGTTTAAGTGATTTAAATGAGAAAAGTATTATTTGCGAGCCTAGCGAAGCTGGTACCCTCAGAGTCGTCTCATTGATTAAATATACTAATTTGTCACTTCGTTCATTGCAGATAAAACTGAAACGACCCACCGGGTCGTCTCTGCAATGGATAAATTTTAATTATTTAATACCGGAGCGTAATTTTTAAGGGTTAATTCATCTATTTGTTTAACTTTAAAGTCCAGTGATTCATTCTTCAGGTATTTCTGCAGAATATTATTGTTAACGTGGATCTGCATCCTGCATTGCTCAAAATATTCCTTTAAGCCCTCAACTTTAAGCCTTATAGTTTCCGATGCGTTAATTGCATCAGCATCTGCTGAGAATTTATAGTTATTGGCAAAATCGATATGGCTGTTAACATCAGCCCTGAACACTATGAGTGTATCGATATCCTTCAGTATAAGCTCCTCGGTAGCTTCATTCTGATAGCTTTGCATAAGCCTGAACTGCGCCTGCTGGCGGTAAAACATGGAGTCAAGCTTGGCCAGGGCATTCTGCCAGCCGGTTTTCCAGTCATCCTGCGAATACAAGTCATATATATTGAACGAAATGGTGATAATAACAAACAGAAATATTTTTTTAAAGATATACATTATTCAGAAGTATAATTTATTTATTCAAATCTATACTCAAAAACATAAAAAAGCAATCACAGATATAGCGGAAATTCGGTATAGCTCAACAATCAAAAACAGCTCTTTTTCACATATTGTGGATAAAAAGAGAAATAATATATATTATGTAAAGTTAGATGTTGTATTTA
>LLZO01000088.1 GCA_001567545.1 Candidatus Tepidiaquacellales bacterium OLB5 | reverse complement strand
AAAATTTAAAGTACAGATTATTGATGAAAGGCGTGAATACGGGCTGCAGTACCATCACCGCGGGAAAAAAGCAACTGCGCACAAAGGGTATAAAATAGCTTTTGAAAATACTGAACCGATAACAATGATCGAATTTGTGAACATGGATACTTATATAGGAAATGCAAATGTAAAAATTAATCCAATAGAATTAAAAGGGAATTAAGTAAAAAGTAAAAAATCAAAAGTAAAAAATATAGTTTAAAGGAGTAAAATATGAAAATACATAAAATATTATTAACAGGATTGCTTCTTTTATGGGCAGCGGGGATAAATGCGCAGTGGACCAGTTTGCCATTTACGCTTGTAGATGATAACGGCGACCCGATGACCGGGCAGGGTGCTAATGTGAAGTTTACAAAATATCCGCATACGTATCCGGATGATATTGTGAGCGGGATAACAATAACTGAAATTGGTACTCAGGGCACTTATAATGCAAAGGGTTTTACGGATTTTCAGTATGTTAAAATGTGGCTGAGCGGAGTAGCAAGAACTGAATTTGACAGTTTATTAACAGGGAATATTTTCCCATATTTGCAGAGCAACTTCTGGAGAACGAATGCATCTCAGACAAGCTTATCAGGCGCAAAAAGCATCAGCAGCGGGAACTGGACTGTTTCAACCGGTGACTGGCTAAAGCTTGGCGGAACTGAAACCTGGTATAAGCCGTATATTTATACAGGTTCTCCCTGGTATACAGATATAAGCACAATTGGGCCTACTACGTTGATGTTTAAGCTTGCCGGTGATTCATTGTATGGGTTGAAGAGCTGGTATTATGACGGCGATAAATTAAGGCTTTTAACAAGCGGAAATAAATGGTATGGCAGAACCAGCTCAACCAGTCCGATTGAATTAAATTCATCTCATTTCCAGTGGACTAATGACAAGCTTAATTTATTAAATTCAGCAGTAAATATTGACAGTATAAAACATAATAATGTGACTGTTGGGAAGGACTCAACCTGGATTGTATTAGGAGAGCCTGTGACAAAGTGGAGGTTTTTAAGTTTAAAAAAAGGTTTTTGGTATAATGCTTATACTATACCGGACTGGAAATGGGTGTATACCAGTTTTAATGAGTCAGGTGTACTGCAGGCGATGGATTCAATGATGGTTATAAACGAAGTACTTGAAATTGATAATGAAACGAGTGTAAGCGCAAGCTATGATGGGACATATACACTGATTGATTCATTAACACTGCCGCCGGGTAAATACTTCATTGATTTTGGTGCTCAGTTTGTAAGGCCGGATCATAATGATGCATCACAAATAAATATAACAGATACAGTAGAAATAGCATTAAAAGAGGAAAGTTCTGCACCCAATACCTATATAAAACGGTATGTGCGGAATATACATACATATTTGGATACAAATAATCTGGATGGTGATGTATTAAATTGGGGTGCTGTACATACGGTTTTCAGTACATCTAAAAAGATTTATCTATATGGCAGATATTTAGGACAAGCACTGGCTACTGCATTGGGCTTAGGTCCTACGGTGGCATATACTAGGGGAAGAGTAACTGCGACACTTATCAGGTAAGCCTGAAACTACCCGACTGGTGGAAACCAGGGGTGGCGGGCGGGTACAGTCAAATGCTTTTGAAAAGCTTACCCCGTTTAAATTCAGTGCGCCTGCGGCGCAAACCGAGCTAAAGTAGTGGCGCAAAGCGCCGCTTTAGCGAGGTAAGAGTGACAAAAAGTCACAAATGAGCATAGCGAAAACAGAGCAAAAATGAAGCGATTGCAAAAATTTGTGAGATAAATTGCAAAAATTTGTGGCGGTGGTATCTGTATGAATATCTTGTTTAAGTACTCTTTTATC
>LLZO01000087.1 GCA_001567545.1 Candidatus Tepidiaquacellales bacterium OLB5 | reverse complement strand
TAACAAAAGCAGAATATTTTCCTGGATATTTCCGCGCTTTAACGCTGTTGAATAAGGTACCCGCAGAAATGTAACCATTGAATATTTTGGTATGAACCGGTCCGGATATTTGGCATAAAGTATTGCCTCAATTTTTTTCATAAGCTGGAATCTCGGGTCAGCAACCCTGTCTCTCATTTCAATAAAATTTTCACGCGCAAGGTCGGCAATAGCATCAGTGTTTGGTTTTCTTAGCTGCTGGTATGCAGGGAATATTTTTTTCCAGTCGCCCTGGTATTTATCAATACATTCGTTGAGGACTGTACAATCTTCGAAGGCTGCATTCATACCCTGGCCGAAAAACGGAACGATTGCATGGGCTGAATCTCCCAGTAATGCAAGCTTGCCGTCAATACACCATGGGTAGCATTTAACTGTTATTAAAGTTCCGGTTGGATTTGCAAAAAAATCTTCAAGCAGATCCGGCATTAATTCCAAAGCATCAGGAAAATTTTTTTTAAAGAATTTTTGAACTTTATCTTTATCCTGCAGGTATTCAAAGCTGTTCTCTTCGCCAAGTGAGGCGTCATAAGCAAGAAATAAAGTGCATGTAAAGCTGCCGTCCATATTTGGAAGTGCAATAAGCATAAAAGCCCCGCGAGGCCAGATATGCAGTGCGTTTTTTTCCATTCTGAATGAACCGTCAGCATTGGGGGGAATGTGAAGCTCTTTATATCCGTAATTTTCATATTCCTGCTTAAAATCAAATCTTGGTATTTTAAGCATTTCCATTCTGACCGGTGAAGTTGCTCCATCAGTAGCTATTGTAATATCTGAATGTATTGCGGTAGTTATCTGTGTATCATCGCTGTGGAAATACAGTTCATTTTTATCCATATCCATGGATAAACACCGCATATTAAAATGTATCTTAACAGAATGATGATGTTGTGCAAGGTCCATCAGCTTTTTGTTCAGCTCTCCACGGGATACTGAATTGATGTATTCGCTTTTATCCCTGCCGTACGGCTGCAGGCTGGTTGAGCCGTCCAGTGAGTGTATCATTCTGCCGTACATCGGTATTGATATCTTTTTAATCTCATCATACAATCCAACTTCCTTAAGTGCATGTATTCCGCGGGTGGAAAGTGCTAGATTTATAGATTTGCCGGCACTGATACTGGTTTTCCTCATATCAGGACGGCGCTCGTAAACATTAACATTATAGCCTTTTTTTGCCAGGTATACTGATAACAGTGAACCTGCCAGACCTGCCCCTACAATAGTAATATTTTTCATAGTAATTTTTTGAATCTAAACCTGATAATATAGAAAGTCATGTTATTTATTATTCAGAATATAATATCTCAGTGAATTTCCAAATATCCATAAAAGTATTATAAAGGGGAACCGGGGCGCAGCGGATAACATCCGGCTCACGCCAGTCGCAAATGACCCCGGCAGTATTAAGTTTTTTATGTAAAAACTTTCCGTTCTGTTTAGCCCTTATTGATAACTGGCAGCCGCGTTCAGTTTTGTTTTCTGGCGTTATAATTTCTACATTCCCGTTATTATTTTCATAAACCAGATATTCCATATACCCGGTAAGAAGTTCACTTTTTTCCCGCAAAGCATCCATCCCTGCTTCGTGAAAAATATCAAGCGAAGCCTTCAGTGCAGCAAGCTGCAATATTGGGGGATTGCTTAACTGCCAGCTTTCAACTGTTGGAATGGGCCTGAAATCATGATCCATCAGAAATCTTGTTGCCTTATCCTGGCCCCACCATCCCCAGAATTTGGGGATTGTCATATCAAGAAGATGCCTCTTATTGACAAAAGCCCCTGCAATTGCTCCGGGTCCGCCATTGAGATATTTATATGAGCACCATACTGCAAAATCGCAGTCCCAATTGTGCAGGTCAAGCTTCAGATTTCCGGCTGCATGCGCAAGATCAAATCCGACAAAACACCCTTTTTTATGACCTGCATCTGTTATTTTTTCCATCTCAAATGCCTGCCCTGTATAATAATTCACTCCGGCAAACATTATTAATGCAATTGATTCACCCTCATTCTCAATTTTTTCCAGTATATCTTCAGTCCTGATAATATCTTCTCCGGGTCTCGGTTTCATTTCAACCAAAGACTCTTCGGGATCGTAACCATGATATTTTATCTGTGACTGAACAGCATAATGATCTGACGGAAATGCATTTGCTTCAATCAGGATCTTATTACGGGACGGTGTTGGCCTGTAAAAAGAGACCATCATTAAATGAAGATTTACAGTAAGAGAGTTCATGTTAACAACTTCTTCGGGCAATGCCCCAACCAGTGCAGCAGTCTGATCCGTTAAAAATTCATGGTAAGGCAGCCAGGGATTCCTTGCAAACATATGCCCTTCTACACCCATTTTTTCCCAGTCCAGCAGTTCCTGTTCAACATATTGACGCACAGTTTTAGGCTGCAATCCAAGAGAGTTGCCGGCAAAATAGATCAGCTCAATACCTTCTTTACCTGCCGGAATATGGAATTTATTCCTGTATTCTTTAAAAGGATCGTTATTATCTAAACTTTGTGCGAATTCAATATTGTTCTTATACTTCATTATTCAGATTATTTGCTGTTTATCTTTTCCAGCATCTTAACTGCATTATCGTTTTTCGGATTAAGCTCAAGCGACTTTTTATAGAACTTAACAGCATTTTTATTATCTCCTGCTGTCATATATCCTTCAGCAAGACTGTCGTATACATTATAAGAATCAGGATATTGTTCTACATTCAGCTGAAAAATTTCAATTGCCTGTTTATTCAGTCCAAGCTGTAAAAGCTGGTAGCCCAGTGTATTAAGCTGGCTTTCTTTAAAATTATATTTATCTTCATAGTCACTGTAAAGATTCCAGTACAGCTCAATGGCTTTATCAACATTTTTATTTATGATAACTGTCATCATTGTATCAATAACTGATTTTTTGGGAGCATGAACACCAAGCAGCTCAACATCAAAAATTAAAGTTGAGTTTGGCGGAATTATCTCCCCTGCGCCGCGCTCGCCGTAAGCAAGATTTGGAGGAAGTATAAACCTGTACTTATCACCGATTCTCATCAAAGCCACACCTTCATCCCAACCGGCTATAACCTGTTTACCGCCGAGCATAAATTCAAACGGTTCATTACGGTCGCGGGATGAATCAAATTTTTTGCCGTCCAGTAACCAGCCTGTATAATGAACTTCAGCAATCTTGCCGCTTTCCGATTTTTTGCCTTTGCCCACTTTAAGGATCAAATATTTTAATCCGCTGGAAGTTGTAACTGTATCTTTATTTTGTGAATACGAAAGAAAGGTTATTAGAAATAACAGGATTATATATTTATTCATTTTTCAGTTTTTACATTGTTAAAGCAGTAATTTACAAATTAACTGAATAAACTTACAGTCAAAAACTATAATATATTAATACTGAATTTTGCACAAATTTGAATTAAATTAATACTTAAATTTGCAGCTACAATTAAATTTTAAAGGAGCAGCCATTTGTTAAAAATTTCGGTTTTTATATCAGCCTTTCTATTTTTAGTTCCATCTGTTTTTTCACAGTTTGCTACACCGGAAAGCGTTACATTTGATTCTGTTTATAACAGGTGGCTTGTGACAAACTCAACCGGGGTAATAAAACAAAGAACAGCAGACGGCAGTGTAAGTGATTTTGCTCCTGCCGGCTCAGGTACTCACGGGATCAGGATCTATAATAATACAGCATTTGTATGCATGCAAAACAGGATAAAAGGGTTTGCGCTAACAAACGGCGCTGAAGTATTTAATGTTCAGCTTACCGGGGCTTCATTTCTTAATGGATTGGGAATAAGCTCATCCGGAATTGCATACATTTCAGATTTCACAGGTCAACGGATATACAAGCTTAACCTTAATACACAGCTTTGGTGGATCTATGTGCCGGCTGCCGGAGGGCAGCCAAACGGAGTTTATGTTGATACTCCAAGAAACAGGCTCTTAGTATGTTTTTGGGGATCCAATGCAGCAATAAAGCAGGTTAATTTAAGTGACAGCAGCATAACTACAATTACCAATACCGGGTATAATAACTGTGACGGTATTTACCTGGATAAATATGATAATGTATATATTTCATCATGGGGACCCAGTCCGGCAAAGATTTTAAGGTATGATATTAATTTTTCACTGCCGGCAGCAATAGTTATTAACAGCGGGCTCAGCAATCCTGCAGATATATTCATCAATAAATCCAGGGATACATTATGCGTTCCCAATTCAGGCAGTAATACTGTAACATTTCATAATATCGGCAATATTTCCGGAGTACAGCTGGTAAATTCAAATATACCTCTCAATTATAAGCTATTTCAAAATTATCCCAATCCCTTTAACCCTGCAACAAAGATAAAGTTTGATATAGCCGAAACCGGTAAAAATGTAAATCTTTCAGTTTACAATACTGCCGGTCAGCTGGTATCGCAACTGTTAAATGAAACATTAACTACAGGGACATACGAAATAAATTTTGATGCCGGATATTTACCTTCGGGAGTTTATTATTGCAGGCTTAAAGCCGGGTCGTATAACGGAATAAAAAAACTGGTTTTAATTAAATAAAAAGTGTTTAAATTATTAAAATTTCGGAGGCATTATGAAATTATTCACAATATTTTTTACAGTATTATTGTTAACAATAAACCTTAGGGTTTATTCAGAAGAATACAACAGCAATACTTTAATTATCAAATTCAAACCGGGCACTGCCCTTTTAACAGAAGCCAGATCTTTTACTCCTAAAAACCATTCCGAAAGCCTGGATATAAGCTCAGGATTACTGAACAGCAATTCAGAATTAAAATTGTTTATGCAGCAATGCAGTATTCTCAGAATTAAAGCTGCAAAACCTGATGCAGACCTGACACCGCTTGCTGCAGGTATGGAAAGGATATTTATTATTGAAATAAATACAACTGCTGTTACAATTGAAAATGCCAGGAATTACATGTTGCAAAGTCTGCAGGTTGAATATGCTGAGTTTGACCACATAGGTTACGGCGGCGGTTACTTTGCTGGTTATAATTCAATGCAGCAATCAACTCTTATACCAAATGATCCCTCATTTGGGAATCAATGGGGCCTGCGTAATACCGGTCAGACTATAAACGGGGTAACCGGCACACCGGGCGGAGATATAAATGCTGTTAACGGCTGGGATATCACAACAGGTACCAATGTAATTGTTTCTATACTCGATTCAGGTATGCCGCTTAGCCACCCGGAATTTTCCGGAAGGTATCTGCAGGGTTATGATTACGCAAATAATGATAATAACCCGACTGATGACCAGGGGCACGGTACCAATGTTGGCAGCATAGCAGGTGCCAAAGGAAACAATGGTTCATTAATGGCAGGTGTTAACTGGAACTGCAGGATAATTCCCGTAAAGATACTTAATTCCTCAAATTCGGGATTTTATTCATGGTTTGTTTCAGGTATTACTTATGCTGTTGATAACGGCGCACGGGTTCTTAACATGAGTGTTGGCGGACAGTCTTACAGCCAAGCTTTGGCTGATGCTGTTACATACGCTTTCAATAACGGCAGGATTGTTGTAGCATGTATGATGAACAATAACAATAATGTTACTTACTACCCCGCAGGTTTAAGCAATGTAATAGCAATAGGCGCAATAAACAACAGGATGTTCAGGGCAGTTCCTTTCTGCTGGGGAGGCGGAAGCAGTTACGGTCCGCATATTGATTTTGCAGCACCCGGTGAAATGATACTCGGGCTGGTCTATAATAATCCAAATTCAACCAGCTACTGGTGCGGTACATCTCAGGCAACACCAATGGCAGCGGGTGTTATTTCTTTACTGCTGAGTGTAAATCCGGCTTTAACATATAATGATATTTATAATGCATTAAAAAATTCAGCCCGGGACCAGATTGGACCGGCAAATGAAGACACGCCGGGATTTGATAATTATTTCGGCTGGGGACTTATCGATTCCCGCGGTGCTTTGAACCAGGTTATTGGGATTGAACCAATTTCGACTATCGTACCTGAAAATTTCGGATTGAAACAAAACTATCCAAATCCGTTCAACCCGGTTACAAAGATAAGGTTTGATATTGCCAATGGCGGAGAAAATGCGCTGCTTACGGTTTATAATTCAGCCGGTCAGCAAATTGCTGTTTTGGTAAATGAAACTGTAAAAGCAGGCACATATGAAGTTGAATTCAATGCAGGGATGTATTCATCGGGAGTTTATTTTTATAAGCTTGAATCAGGAAAATTCATCGAAATGAAAAAGATGGTTTTAGTAAAATAATGGAATTTTCGAACAAGGGGCTTCAGCCCCTTGTTCTTGATTATTTTGATACATTTCCATACATTTTCTGAACAAGTTCTGTCACTCCAAGAAATTCTGCTGCATTTTTCCACAAAAGTTTTTCCTTTACAACGTTATTCAGCTCATCCATTGATTCGATCAGTTTACCGGGAATATGCTCTCCCAGCGGAAAAGGATAATCTGAACCCATGACAATATTATCTTCACCAATCAGATCTATCAGGAATTTCATTGCAAGCTCATCATGAACAAGCGAATCAAGCCAGAACTTACCCAGGTAATTACGCGGGTTAACTTTGTTTTTTGTCTGAACAAGGTCCGGTCTTACGTTAAATCCATGTTCTATTCTGCCTATGCTGAACGGGAACGAACCGCCTCCGTGAGCATAACAAACACGGAGCTTTTTGTATTTTTCAAATACTCCCCCGAATATCATCGAACAGATTGCCAGTGATGTTTCAGCCGGCATTCCAACAAGCCACGGAAGCCAGTATTCAGGCATACGGTCTTTACCCAGCATATCCCAGGGGTGAACAAAAACAGCAGCATTCAATTCTTCACAGGCAGCAAATATTTCGCAAATTTCCGGATCGTCCAGATTTCTGCCATGAATATGGGTACCTATCTCTATTCCTGCAAGCCCCAGGTCTTTCATACATCTATCCAGCTCTTTAACTGCCAGATTTGTATCCTGCATCGGCAGTGTCCCAAGCCCGATAAAACGGGATGGGTTATCATCTACAACCTGCGATATATGATCATTTAAATATCTTGCCAGATCGTATGTCTCTTCAGGTTTTGCCCAGTAGTTGAACATTACCGGTACAGTTGAAAGAACCTGCATTGATACATTGTGTAAATCACATTCTTCTATGCGTTTTGTATGGCTCCATGAATTATCGGTTATTTCACGGAAAACTTTATCGCCTATCATCATTTTGGCGCAGCAGGGCCTGTGATGCTCTATTGTGACAAAACCGTGTTTGTTGTATTTTTTGTTCAGGTCAGGCCAGTTTTCAGGCAGTATGTGAGTATGAACATCAATTTTCATTTAACAGGTGTATAAAGTTCAGTGATCCATTTGGAGCTGTCAGGCTCTTCCTCCGGGTCTGTGACATACACTTCAAAACACGGACCGTTCAATTCATGCTTTTCATCATCAACCAGCTTTGCAAAAAGCTGCCATGCTTCTTTAAGCTTATCATAATGTCCTGTAAATGTTCCGTTAGCAGCTTTTCCGCCGTAAGTCTGCATAGTTTTAATCCTTCCTTCACCGGCTGCGCCGGCTTCTACGGGAATACCTGCTTCAAGTTCAATTTTTTCAGGTGAAAAAGAGTGATAAATGCCGAATGGGTAACCGGCTGCTTTAATTGAATTCGATTTTATATATGCTCCTATTTCACTGTATATTTCACCGAATTTGTTTCCAAGCTCTGCAAATGTACAGGTAACACTTATTGATAAAGCCGGCTGAGAATTTAACTGAACAATTCTTACTTCCATTTTTACTTTTTCTCCGGGGGATTCATTATAGTTCCGCAATTTTTACATGTCCGTTTATCAATATCATTCCAGAATCTTTCAAAGATAGGCGGCAGCTGGGTAACGATATTATCAAGCTTAACAAATTCTTCATAAAGCTTTTCGCCGCAGTTCTCACAGTACCACTGGAAGCCGTCCAGCTCTTTTTCATCCCGTTTCCGCTCTATTACAAGCCCTATTGTATTTGCAGGCCTTTGCGGTGAGTGCGGAATGTTAGGCGGCAGGTAGAACATTTCCCCTTCTTTAATGTGAACATCCTTAGGTTTGCCGTTTTCAATTACTTTAACCGTTATATCTCCTTCAACCTGGTAGAAAAATTCAGCGCCGTCTTCGTAGTGATAATCTTTCCGTGAATTTGGTCCGCCTACAACCATTACAATTAGATCGCCGTCGACCATGCATTTATTGCCAACCGGCGGTTTCAGCAGGTGGCGGTTCTCTTCTATCCACTGCTTAAAATTAAATGATGATAGTGACATTATAAAGATCTCCTTTTGATTATTTAATGTTTCGTTTTACATTTTTTGCCTGTTCAAGGTGCCTGCGCTGATGCGCGGAATTTACAGCAAGTATCACAAATGCAGAAAATTTTATCCAGCTTACTGCCGGTGAAGGCAGCTTTATTTTTGTCAGGTCCCAGGGGGCAGATCTTTCAACCAGCTCCATCCACCTCTCCTGAAGCTGCAGGTATGCCGCTGTGGCTTTGGCTTTGTTTATCTTTGAATCAGGTTTCCATTTGCCGGGTGATTTGAACTTTCTTTTAACCGGAGGTTCTACATTTGCAATGAATTTTCTGCCAAACCAGCTGTATTTCATTTCTCCTGTATATCTAAGGTCTTTTTCTTCCAGCTTTTTCAATCCGGCTTCAAAAACATTGCAGTAATCATCCCCTGTTACTATTAAATGATCTATACATTCTGCAATAGACCAGCCGTTGCCCGGAGGACGTTTATTGAATTCGTTATCCCTGACATTTGATAGAAAACCTGCTGCTTCGGATTTCATTGCTTTGAATTCATCATGAAGCTTTTTCAGTTCATTAGACATACTGCTCATAATGAATTATTGCTCCTTTGTTTCTTTAGTTTCAGGGATTAGATCAAAAAAGTGCCAGGGTGCAGAATAAAAATCACCCGGCCCGAAATAATCTTTTGCCACCCTGCGGATACTGTCGTCACTTTTCTTTTGGAATACTGAACAGCCCGGCCAATAACCGTCAGCTTCAGTATAATAACCCATATCAGATATAAAAGAAGAACCTGCACCGGAATACATTTTGAATTTCCAGCCTCTTGATTCTGCAAATTCCTTTTGAACTTCAGGTGTATCGGGCGAAACCAGCACAAATGCTGCTTTCTTTTCTATGTAATATGATACGCCGCTGAAACCATCTGCCCATAATGTGCAGTATGAACACGCTTTGCCCATATTGTGAACTACTATCAGGTATTCATTTTCTCCGAACATTTCGCTGAGCTTAATATCATTTCCGTCACGGTCTTTAAGAATGTAATCCTGAACATCCGTTTCAGCCTGTTTGGAAATTACCTTAATATATTTTTTCCTAAGCCCTGCAATTTCATCAGATATTTTTTTCAGCTTTTTATCTGCTTTTTCTTTTTGCGTGCATTTCTGAAGTATTTTTGCTTTTTTTTTCTTTTTTACCCATGGTTTTCTTTTAAAAACTGCTTAAAATCGGCAATTTTATTAAAATTTATAAAATTATTGGATTGGATGAGGCTTTAATAATAAAAATAAGTTACTTCATAAACTATACAAATATTTTATGGTAAAACCTTAATAAAAATTTAATAAAGGGCTTTAAACTTCTTTTAAATATTTGTAATTTTGCAGTTCACTACCCCAAAATTCAATTAAATTTTTAGAGTATGCACAGAGAAATACACAAATGGTTCAGCACTAACCTGAACAAGGATATGGAAATTGTTGTGTACGGAACAGGAAACCAGTATGCACTTCTGATGTTTCCTACTGCCGCCGCTGATTTCCTGGAGTATGAACGTTTTCATCTGATCGAATCTATCATGCCGTACATAAATAACGGCAAGGTCAGGGCATTTTCCATCAACAGTATAAATAATGAAAGCTGGCTTAATGATGAAAACCATCCTGAATACAAGTCAGAACGGCACAGGCAGTTCAATGATTACGTGGTAAGTGAAGTTGTTCCGTTCATAAAAACTTTGTGCGGTGAAGGTGTGCAGATTATAACAACGGGGGCTTCATTCGGAGCGCTGCATGCAGCTAATACATTTTTCCGCAGACCTGACCTCTTTGACGGTACTATTGCTATGAGCGGTTCATATGACCTTAAAGATTACAGCAAAGGTTATTATGATGAAAATGTTTATTTTAATTCACCGGTAGATTATTTAAGCAATCTTAATGATGAAAACCTGCTTAACAGAATAAGGGAAAAGAAACATATATATATTACAACCGGGCAGGGAAGCTATGAAAACCCGGAAGCATCAAGGAATTTAAGCAACGTGCTTAATGCCAAAGGCATTAACCATGAGCTTGACCTTTGGGGATATGATATACCCCACGACTGGCCATCATGCGCAAAATGCTGCCTTATTTTATTGATTCTAAATTGTAACAGGAAAAAACATTCATCCGATGATTGGTTGTGGTGCCAGGTAAACTTGACTGCCGAAGCTTCAGCGAAGGCAGTTACCTGACACCACTTTTTTTACTCTCCACCCATAAACTCAACAATTATACCGGTAGGGTCATAACACTGGAACCAGAATAGGTTTTCAGCCATTTTGTTCGGGCTTTCCTGAATAGTATTTATACCGGCATCTTTTAGTTTTTTAAACATTTCTCCGGCTGAGCCGATTCCGAAAGTAAGCGCTGCACATTCGGGTTTTTCAGCCTCCGGCCTGCGGTTATAGCCGCCTTCAAGGAAAAATCCCTGCTCATCACCTACCTGGAAATAACAGGAATTTTCACCTGCCTGCCCTTCCAGTCCCAGAACATCTTTATAAAAAGTAAGTGATTTTTTGAAATCGGAAGTGTATACACTGCCCATTGTAATTGATTGGATTTTAGTGGTAGACATTTTTTAATGATTTATTTAATTGGAAATATAAAATAGATAATTAATTAAAATAAATCACGGTAAAATCTAATATTTGAGTTCATTTAAAACCAAATAAAAATGGCATAATAAATGCAATCAGTACCGCCCAAACGGCATAATATGGCAGCATAAGTGTCATACTGTTTTCTACTTTATCTGAAGTTGTTTTATTGCGTATAAACTGTATGAGCTTTAATGTGATAAAAATCAGATTAGCAAACAGAAGTATGTTGGCCCCTAGTACAGCTATTCTGTTGGGACTTACACCGAACATAAACAGCCTGTATATTATTGCAGAAAGCGCAAGAGTATTTATTATTACAGCTTCGAATGAAAGAAGCAGAAGTATTTTATTATATACCGATCTGTAATTTCCCGCACTGCCTGAAAAAGAAAAAATTATTACCGCAATAATCACTGCCAGCATTATATTAAATACGATCAATTCCTCGCGGTTATTAAAAGGGTCTTTTGCAAAAAAGACCAGCGCAATTAAAAATCCCGTCATAACTATCAGCATAAGCGGAGTAAACAGCCTGGAAATAAAAGGAGCAACCCTGTTGATAATTTTAGGCGAAGTTTCGATCATATAATTTGCAGCAAACGGTGCCGATACCAGACCGTAAATAACAACATATTCTTCTAGAACTTTGTCCAGCCTTACATCTATTACACTGAACATTGCTACACTAAGCATTATTAAAAGCATGCCCGCGCACATCAGCACACCTGTTAATATAAATACATCGCCGTTTTTTTTCAGGAAAATCATTCTGCTTCTGCCGGCTCTTATATCGAAATTTACATATGATAAACCAAGCAGCAGCCACGTTATAAACGAAAAATGCAGTGCTGAAAGTATACGGGTATGGCTGCCTTCCTGCCATGGTATAATATTCATAAATAATAATGATATAATTATAACTGAAAATATAACAAAATACTTTTTACTTTCAGCATTATTTTTAAGCAGGTAATATACAGTAAAAGCCGGGAATATTAAAAACGGTAAATTATCTATCAGAAAATTCTGCATGTTTAATCCGGTTATCTGGGGAATTTTTATAATTGTTCCGCAAATAATTACTGCGGCAAGTGTGAATAACAGATCAAATCTTTTGCTGAAAGAATTCCCGCTCCTGCTTTGCTCTGTTTCATCTGAAATTAAATTGTTTATATCAGCCTGCAGCCTTAGCTTCCAGAATTTTGCAATTTCCAGTGAGCTTATTTCACTGTAGATTTCATTAAAGCTTTCAGTAAATTCAATATTATTTTCCCTGTAAAGCAGCTCCAGCTTTTGAGGGTTTTCAAGATTATTTAAAATTTTTTCTTTCATAATATTTTATTTTAGGATTATTGTTATTCAAATTAATTTCTTCCAACCGGAATATTCCCGAATTTTTCCAGTTCCCTGTACATAAAGATCATAAAAACATAAATTGCATTTATGGAAATTATAGAAATGTTAACAAAGCTTTTTCTGTAAATAAAATCTATTTCATTGGAAATTTCAGTTTGCCGGGAATTTATTTTAATTATATCAGCAAAACAGACTGATACTGAGATCAATGAAGTAATATAAGCTGCTGTAAAAAGATTTAAAGTTCTTTTAATATCTGAAATTTCCCTGATTATAAAATCAGACCCGGCAGCGCTCATAAATATAGATAACAGAACGAATGTAGATGGCAGCAAAAGTGCAAAACCCGCAAAAACCGGTTTATCAAAATATCTTTCAATGTAATTCATCTCTTTTCAGGATTTGTTCCATTCCCCGGTGCATTGTTTATTTTCAGGGTATCCTTTGTTATCGGGATTCCTTCAATCTTGGGCTCATTGTCACGGATTTCCAGTTCATTTTTTTCATTCCTGTCGTTTCGGGGAACAATTTCAAGATGTTCATTTTTTTCTTTGATGTTATTTTTAAGACTGTCGGAATTTTTATTCAGTTTAAGGTAAATATCTTTCCCGTTTTCCCTGTAATACTGTTTTATATTCTCATCCGGCAGGTTCCATGAAAGCCATGAATAGTTTTCCTGTTCAATTTCAAAGCTTTCTACCCGTGATTTGTAAACGGCCAGGCCGTTATTATATTCACTGAATAAAAAGCTGTATTCAAGATATTCTCTGTCAAGCACATCCCTGTGTTTATCCAGTATCGGCAAAGCATCATTGTTAAGCCTGAGAAGGTAATCGATATCAATTTTATTTTTATCGGGATTTTTGAGGTTATATTCGGCAATAACCTTATCCCAGCTGAATGAACCCATAACCAGCAGCATTATTAATACAGCAGCGCTGTTAACTTTAAACAGCCAGAAAGTGGTCTTGCGGCTGTAAATCTTTATGACCATTGTAACAAGCCCCGTCAATGTAAGCAGGATAAATATCATTACACCAATCCGTTTGAATGAAAGGGCATAATAATAATCAATGTAATAAATATTTCTAAGCACAACCGAAAGAGCCATAAAAGCATTCTGTGTTATCCAGCCGTAAGCAAGAATCTTAAGAAAATTATTTTTGTACAGAAAATTCTGGCTGGAGCGGAAAATAACCAGCAAAATTGCCATGGAAAGAAGAATACTGAAAATCAGGTAATAGGTGCCTTCATGCACATAGTAAGCAAGGTTGTCAATTTTTGCCGCATCGAACCCTGTCCAGGTATTCTGCAGGTCTACTATATTAAGCAGCAGGAGCAGTATGTTCATCATTGCCAGCAGAACAATGCCCATTTTTGTTTCAAGCTTAAGGCTGTTTGGCTTAAACCTGTAAGTAAATAATGTATATAATAAATGTGTTTTCTGAACCGGCTTAGTGCGTGAATGCACTTTATAGATCTTATCCCGTACCAAATTATCCCGGAAAGCGTTATCAAGTTCAGTAAATACATTTATCTTATTGTTATAAATAAAAGCCATGATAAGCATTAATCCAAGAAGCAGGTAAAAGAACCTGAGCAGCGGATAATTAATAAAAATATCATACAGATATTTCCCTATTGTATCCCAGAACGTGACCGAATATGAATTGAACACAGGGTTTGAATAAGCATATAATGCATAAAATATGACAAATACTGCCAGCGGAATAACTGCAATCCTTAAGAGCCTGAAAACAATCTTTACTGCTCTGAACTTTGAAGCTGAGTATTTTAATTCAACAAATATATTGTAGGGAAAAACAATCAATGACGATAATGTTGTTAAAAATGCAGCATAAACGGTCTGAAGCTGCGGCAGGTGAACATACCCCGTAAAAATTATGAATGAAACAAATGCTGCAAATTTTGAATATCCGGAATTTATTATAACCACCATTGCCGAAGAATATAATACAGCCAAAAGCATTACAATTACATTCCTGCTTTTGATATTTTCTTCATTAATAAACAACATGGCAACAGAACCCAGTATGAAAAAAATAAATAAATTAATACCCAGCTTTTCTGACCAGAAGAAAAAATTGTAAATTATTAAAAGAATAAATGTGATAAGGAATCTTGGCTTATGCATAATACAAGCCCCCGGTGTTTTTTATTTCGTCCATAATTTTTTTCAGCAGAATTAACAATGAAAATTCATTTTGCACTGCTGTTAATTAACCTTTCCAATGCGTCTAAATGTTCGTTAAATGCTCTCCTTCCTGCAGCAGTAGCTGAATATGTTGTATTCGGCTTTTTGCCGATAAAAGCTTTATTTACTTTTAAATATTTTGCTTTTTCAAGCGGCGTTAAATGGCTGGCCAGATTGCCGTCGGTAACATCAAGGTGGCTTTTCAGGGTATTAAAGTCAACCGCATCATTTACCATCAGCATAGACATTATTCCAAGCCTTACCCTGCTTTCAAAGAGCTTATTAATATTTACGAGTATATCCTTCAAATTGTTCCTTTAAAATTACCTGTTAAGTAAATATTATTATGCTGCTCTTTCGTACTTATAATACATAACCAAACCATAAAGAATATTAAGCAGGCCGAATCCTGCCGCCCAGAATAATATTGCCTGGCTTAAAAACAGCATTGATATAAGCCCGAGCAGTATTTCAGAAACACCAAGCCATTTTATTTCGCTTAAAGTGAATTTACCTGCATTTAGAAGAGACAATCCGTAGAATACAAGCATTGAGGGAATAACCAGCCAGTCATAACGCTGATAAATAAGCAGCAGGCAGAATAACCCGCCTGTGACAAGCGGAACAAACAGGTTCACAACCAGCCTTTTTGCACTGCCATCCCATACAGGCAGCCCTGATTTTTTAGCTTTCCTTGCTGTAAAAAAAATAGCGAGCGCAAATGTAACTAAAAGAACAACAGCTGAAAGTATAAGGCTGAAAATGATATGCCCTGTTCTGGCTTCATCTGTAATTACAGGAGTACCTGAATAATCCATTACAGCAGAAAGCCTGCTGTGCAGCATAAATGCTGCAATCAACCCCACAATACCAGCGCTTATCCCGGAAAGCCCGCTAAGAGAAATAAAGCTGGAAGAACGCTCCATTAGGCTTCTTATTTCAGTAAGGTCCTTTAAATGCTGCCTGCCTGATGAAAATTCTTCTGAACTGTTTTTTTCCTGCTCCATATCAACTCACTTTAATTTCTGATAAAAAGTACTTTGTACTACAAAGTTAATTGATGAAATATTATTTGTCAAGGGGTATTTAAGTATTTTTAATTATGTGATCTTAATTATTTTGGGAAACGGCAAGCTTTACCAGCTCTTCTTCACGTTCATCTGATAAACCTGCAGCGGGAGCTTTCCAGCCCAAAGATGCGTAATAATCTACGCATTTTTTCACACTTTCATGAAAAGTATGGAAAAATACAGGGAAATCATTCAATGCTTTGGAATTATCAAGCCACATGTTAATGGCCCCTACGTATACAGGAAGATCTGCCCATGGCTGAATTTTATTTTCTTCGATGAATTCACCGCTTGCATTTACAAGATCAGGTGTTTTTCCTGTAAGTACACAGGCATCGTTGATATATTGTTTAAGAGTTACAGGTTTATGCGTAACGGCATTATAGACCCTGTTATGATTGCCTGAATTTATTGCTGCATTTATTAATTCAGCAAAGTCTTCACTGAATGTTGCAGTAAAGCTTTCTTTACCGCCTTCAGGCAGCAGGACCCTGCTGTTATTATGCACTTTGTACAGCCAGTAATAGAACCTGTCAGTGTAATCATACCTTCCGTATATTAAGCCCGGGCGGAATATAATACTATCCAGCCAATCTTTGCCCAGCAGGATTCTTTCACATTCGGCTTTTTTTTCCCCGTAAGTTGAATTCACATCGGGATTGATCTTCTGTTCATAGCTGCAGGGCAGAGTTTCAGCATCTTCCTTAACCGGTTCCTTCCAGAATTCAGGATCATTCATAGGGTAAACACTTGCAGTAGAAATAAAAATATATCTTCCGGCTTTTCCTTTTAAGCTTTCGGTAATTTCATCCAGGTTCACCGGGTACATGCAGCTGAAATCGATTACAGTATCCCAGCTTTCAGAAGTAACCTGACTGATATCATCTTTATTAAGCCTGTCGCCTTTAATATGCCTTAATTCGGGAAAAATTCCGGGTGAGCGTTTTCCGCGGTTAAATAACACAGGTTCCAGTCCCTGTTTAATCAGGTTTTCAGTAAGTATTCTGCCTACAAATCCCGTGCCGCCCAGTATTAGTATTTTTTTCATAGTTTTACCAGTATGATTAATTTTAAGTTAATCTGTTCAAAGAGGGCATAAAAAAAGCGGAACATTGTTCCGCTGTAAATATAAAAACTTATTTTATAAACTTAAATCTTATAATTTGAATTATTTATTATCATGAAAATCAAGCTCTTCCAGGTCAATCAATATCTTTCTTGCATTAAAAATATTTTCATCGCCGGTAACCTGTATCTCTGTTACTCCGTTTTTGCTGATAGAATACAAAATACCTGCATCTTTAAGCAAAGATTCAGCTACAGAAATAATTGATGTATTACGCGATGCTAAAACAGTTTTTGGCTGGTTATTCTTAGCCATACTAAACTCCACAAAATTTGATAATTGCAATAATTAAACGTATTTTATTCATGTAAAATAAACTTATTATTGCATTATAGGTATACCTTAAAGACGTTAGGTTTTAAAATATTTAATATCCTGTTATTTCAGTTATTTATCTTGTTGTTTAGTCCGGCTCATGTACAGGGCAATATCATTTTTAATTTTTTCAGTATCGGTTGATAAATGTGAAATAATATTGGTTCTTTCATTTTCAGAGCGGTTTTGGCTTAATTTAAATTTTCCTTCAATTTCTGTAACCTTTATTTTAAAGGCTGTTATTCCGTTTAACAGGTCTTCACGGTATTTTTCAGGAAGCACTTCCCATTGTTTTTGATATGATGGCTGAAACTCAGCAAAGGAATCTTCAAGTATTCGTATCTTATCTTCCCGTGATGACAGTATTTCAGGGATTCCGTAAACATGTACAGCTATATAATTCCAAGTGGGAACACTAACCTTTGTATCGTAAAGCTCCGGACTGATATATGCATGAGGTTCCTGAAAAATTACCAGTACTTCTTCATCTTCTTTAAAGTTCACCCATTGCGGGTTTGCCTTTGCCATATGTGCACGCAGATAAATCTGATCATTGTTTTGATCAACAAGGAAAGGGATATGAGTTGCCCAGTAACGCTTTTTTGTTTTATTAACAATTGCAGCAAAGCTGTATTGTTTCATAAATTGAACCAGCTTTACCCTGTCTTTTTCTTCGAAATGTTTTGGTGTATACATCCTGCTGCTCTGAATTTTTGTATTTATTAATGAGATTGCTTCCCCAACGGGATAAACGTCGCTATTGCTCCTCGCAAATCTTTTTACAATTGTTTGAGCATTACTACACTCGTGTAATTTACATCGGGCCACTGCCAGTGATGGATATATTTATATCCGCGTTTTTCATAATATTTTATAAGGTGTCCTGCATTTTCAGAGGTATCAAGAACCATTTGTTTTTTCCCCCGGCTTTTGGCAATTGATTCTGTAAAATCCATTAGTTTTGAACCTATCCCAGCTTTCTGAAGGCTCGGCTCAACAGCAAATTTTCCGAAAAGCACAGTATCATTATCTTTAAAAATTTCAGGTGCATCATGGAAAGTCTGCAGGTAATAAAATATTGTTCCGCAGATCTTATTTTCAGGGTTCACCAGTATATAACACTCCCCTTTCCTGAAATAATTGCGGGTATATTCAACCGACTGATGGGTTGCTATAAAATTCAGCCCTTTATCAGCAAGCGGTTTATAAGCCCTGTGGAGCAGGTCTGTCAGCTCCTCAACGGAATCGTTTTGTACATCAAATAATCTTATAGAATATTCTGTATTATTAATTATAAAAGAATTCATACATTAAATTCTGTATTAGTTTTTTCTGCCAGGTCTGAGGACCTGACAGGAGCATAAATGCTGGTTTCCATCTTTATGGTTTTTCATCTTTGCGGCTCTGCTTGAAATAAATCACACAAACAAATCCACAAACACGAACTTCCTGCCGTCAAACAGTCCTTTATCGCTCAGCTTCAGCTGCGGAATTACCAGCAGAGCCATAAATGATAATGTCATAAACGGAGCATGCAGCTTAGTTCCAAGCTGCTTTGCCAAAGCGTCCAGCTTTGTATATTTTCCGGCAACTGTATAACCGTCTTCGTTT
>LLZO01000086.1 GCA_001567545.1 Candidatus Tepidiaquacellales bacterium OLB5 | reverse complement strand
AAAAAAAAGCCCCGTTTAAACGGGGCTTTTTTAATCCAATTTTTCAATCTTAATATTAGTTAGCTTAATCCATTTCGAAGAATCTATCATGCCATCACTCCACCTGAAAGTTAGCTTAAAATCACAATTTGTTAAGTACCAGTTTGTGCCCTGCATTTCTGCAATTTCGTCTATACTCCCAGGCTGATAATTACCACCGCACAATGTTACTTGGCTCCCTATCCCGTTCCAGGGCGTTCCCCAATATATTTTCGAATTACCACTTGAATCATTGGAAAACACATACATGCTTATTTTGAATTTGTCGCTGGCATTTACAGACCCGCTCCATAAACTAATTGTATCATTCACGTTATCTTTATAGTTTACCAACAAATCATTTTCGTATACAATATTATTAATTTTATTGCCACCCGTCAAATCATCACTACCACAGCCAGTTATTTGCAGCAGTGTTGAGAAAATTATTATTATTATTATTGTTGTTGTTTTCATATATAACTATTTTTTACCATACTTCAATATAATATTTCCATTCATCGGTAATTGTATAAACTTTAATATTACATCTCACTATGTATCCGCCTTCTGCTTTCGTGTATAACTTTTCATATCTATTTTTTATTTGTTCATCGCTCACTATATTTACGTCAGTTAATTCAAACCCATTTGCTTCAAGTATATTTTCTGCGTTACTAACTTCATCAACTTTATAAAATATATTTTTATATTTCTTCAATAGTTCATCTCTTTCTTTATCCTTTTTTTCCCGTTCTCTTGTACTGTTTTCTGTATTATATTTAGTGCTGTCAAGCGTGTTATCTTTTATTCCGTCAACTTTTCTTTTGCTGTCACAGTTAATTGTTATTATAGCCATAAGTATTGATAACAATATAATTATTGTTTTTAGCATTTTATACCTTCCAGATAATCGCAATATAAGAAGAACTATACATCTATTCCAATATTTTAATTCTTAATTCTTAATTCGTAATTCTTAATTGCTAAGCAACATCCCTTATTATTTTTACAGCCTTGTATATTTTATGAACTCTCTCAAGCGGTACAACCTCCGGCGGATATTTTGTGTTCACACTGTATATCACTATTGAGCCGTCTTGTTTTTTATTCCTGTAAAATAATTTCACTGATGCCTCCACTGTCCCGGGTCCTGATTTCCATTGCAGAAGTACAGCGGTATTATCTTTTATATTTTCAAACGGTATATCTGCGCATACTACATGATCTCCTTTTTCAATATAAGGCTTCATTGAATCCCCTGCCGCCTTAACCGCAAAAACAAATTTATAATTTTTCAGCCCGTCAACAATAATAAAATTTTTTTCATTCGTTTCCCATTGCGCTGCCGGCAGTCCGCAGTCAGCCATAGCAAGCTCGCTCACTCTCCGGAAATTTTTACCGTACCGGTCTAGAATTTCTTTCGGTGTTTCATTACCGAACATTTCAGAACTTTCATCCCAAAGCCAATTTAAATTAATACCAAGCTTTTTTCTTAATGCAATGAAAAATTCCGGAAGTGGTTTTGTTCCGTTTTCGTATCTCTGAATATACTGTTGCGGCACTCCAAGGATTTTTGCAAATTCAGTTTGAGACACTTCTCCCCTCAGTGTTCTTAATTTTTGAGCTAACTCCATTCACATACTTGTGTAATACAAACATAATTCAACTCACTTTTAAAATCAACTACAAAGTGTTTAAAACCTGTTTAAATTTGTTCAACAGCCCCCAGCCCGTATAATATGGCTCTACAATCTATTTAATTACTGTAATTTAAAGGTTTATGAAAATAACTACAAAGTAGTGTATTTTTTACTTGACAATTACACATTCTTGTGTTATTTTTGTTGTAAATAAATTAAACAAATTTCGTAGGGGGTACGAAGCTTGGATACTGAAAATATTAGATTAATGTCAGCTGATAATATCTTAGCTGAATTAGAGAAAAAAGAAATTTCCTTACGTGGCTTTGCTGAATTGATAAACCTTAGCCCTGCCACTATAAGTCTCATTCTTAATGGCAAATACAAAGGCAACCCAAAAACAATCGATAAAGTATATTCAAAACTTGACTCGATAATTAATTGCCG
Source organism: Candidatus Tepidiaquacellales bacterium OLB5 (assembly GCA_001567545.1). Lineage (GTDB taxonomy): Bacteria > Bacteroidota > Ignavibacteria > Tepidaquicellales > OLB5 > OLB5. The sequence goes on along the minus strand of LLZO01000086.1, from coordinate 285 downwards.
CGAAGATCTCTCAGATGATATTTACGATAATGCTTCGATGTTCTACAGGCTTATCAATATTGGTATCAAACATAAAAACTTCAATAATGATGAAACGGCTCAGCTCATCACTATTGCTAACAAAATCAATAAATTTATAGAACACAAAAACCATGAAAAACAAAACAGCTGATTCAAAAAAACGTAATTACCGTTGACGGCATCGAATACATCCGCAAAGATCTGGTTCCTGCCGATAACCGCCCAATCACCGAAAGAGTTAAGAGCTACGAAGATGCATGTACG
>LLZO01000085.1 GCA_001567545.1 Candidatus Tepidiaquacellales bacterium OLB5 | reverse complement strand
TTTACCGTGAGAATACCTGCAACTTTTAGTATAACATCTTTTGAGGAAGTCCACCCGTTCAGCCTGCCTGTTAATTTTACCCCTATAAGCTTTGGGAATTTTAATTCCCACGGCATACCGGCCATCACATCTACTGCATCAGCTCCTCCAACGCCTATCGCTATCATGCCAAGTCCGCCGGCATTCGGTGTATGCGAATCTGTGCCTATCATCATTCCCCCGGGGAATGCATAATTTTCAAGCACCACCTGGTGAATAATACCAGCCCCCGGTTTCCAGAAACCAATTCCGTATTTATTTGAAACACTTGCAAGAAAATCATAAACTTCTTTGTTTTCATCGTTTGCTCTCAGCAGGTCTTTAACTGAACCGACTTCTGCCTGTATCAGGTGGTCACAGTGAACTGTCGAAGGAACCCGTACTTTTGGAATGCCTGCAGACATAAACTGCAGCAAAGCCATCTGCGCAGTTGCATCCTGCATTGCAACCCTGTCCGGGGCAAAATCAACAAAATCCTTACCGCCTGCATAGGGAGCTTTCGGCTCGTTCCATAAATGGGCATACAGTATTTTTTCCGCATAAGTCATCGGTCTGCCCAGCAGCTTTTTGGCTGCATCAGCTTTTTCTTTAAAATCCGCATAAACTTTTTTGATTAAATCCAGATCAAACATTTTTAATTCCTCTGTTCCTGCAAAAGCAGGAATCCAATATTATATAATTTATAATTTTCTAATTTGTAAAGCTGATATTTTCAGGCTTCAGCAGTTCCATCCCTTTAAACTTCAGAAGCAGCTGCGCAACGGTAACAACATCCTTCATACAGTATGTTTTTATACGCTCAAGGTCTTTATCTATCCAGTAAGTGCTCCATACCTGGCTGCCGTCAATATCATCCTTTGGAGATTCAATTCCGAATATCGCTGCAAGCAGGTTAAGCGATGTAAAGCTTTTATAGTCGCCGAACTTCCACAGGTCCATTGTATCCATAAGCTGTACTTCCCACGGTTTTTTGCCTGCATTATCAAGCAGGTAGGGAATATCCAGGCCGTTAACTAGGCAACGCCTTGCAATATAGGGAAAGTCAAACTCCTTGCTGTTGTGCCCGCAAAGCATATGTTCATCAGTACTGAAGCTTTTATTCAGGGTATCGCTGAACTCTTCCAGCAGTTTCGTTTCGTCATCGCCGTAAAATGCCTTTACTTTGAACTGCAGTCCTGAGCCGTTATCAAAAAAATAACCTGCGCAGATACAGATAATTTTGCCGAACTCTGCATAAATACCCGCTCTTTGATACAGCCCGTCAGGGGTCAGCCCTTCCTTAAGCTCGCGCTGCATCTTTTTCTTCCAGAGCTCTTTCCATTCCTCTGTAAGCTCTCCGTAAGAAGAACGCTGCGGCACTGTTTCAATATCCAGTACCAGTATATTTTTCAGGTTTATCCTGTTAAGCATTTATTGGTTTACTAATTTAATCTTTCTTCTAACGTTTCACTTTTGACATTTGACGTTTCACGTATTCAGATCACATTTTCCAGGTGCCTTAATTCTTCTTTGCCGCCTGTGATCATAATTGAAGCAACATCAAATCTTTTTTCGTAATCTTCATACTGCGGATTCATCATAACAAACCCCTGGGCTGATTTGATTAACTGCTGTACTTTTTTTTCGCTGATTGATTCCTCCGGCTCGCCGTACTTTTTATTTCTTCTTGTTTTTACCTCAACAAACACAATCAGTTTTTTTGAATCATCTTTAACTATCAGGTCGGTTTCAGCGCGCTCAAACCTGTAATTTTCCGCTGCAAGCTCAAAGCCCAGTTCTTCAAAATATTTCCGCGCTATTTCTTCTCCCCTTTTGCCCAGGTTCATACGGGTTCTTGACTATAAATTAAGAGTTAGCTGTTCAACCGCTTTAAGCCTGAATGACTTCCTGTGTATATCTGTATAGCCGAACTCTAGTATTTCATCAATATGCGACTGCGTTCCGTATCCTTTGTGATGAGAGAATGTAAAATTCGGATACTTCTCCTCGTACCTGCACATAATTCTATCCCTGGTAACTTTTGCGATAATTGATGCCGCAGCCACAGAAAAGCTTTTTTCGTCGGCTTTAATAACATTCTTTACTTCGGCAGCAGGATTAAAATAAAAATTACCGTCAGCAATTATAACTGCCGGAAGTTCTGTTAAATTTCCAATTGCTGCATTCATTGCTTCTTTTGTGGCGTTCAGAATATTAAGCTCATCAATTATGCCGCTTTCAACAATACCAACCCCCCAGCAAAGCGCATGATGGGTAATTTCATCATAGAGCTCTTCGCGTCGTTTATGTGTAACTTTTTTTGAATCATAAACGCCTTCTATATAAACATCATCGCTGAATATTACAGCTGCCGCAACCACCGGCCCCGCTATCGGACCCCTTCCTGCTTCATCCACACCGCAAAGCATCCCCCCGGCTTCAGCCCGGATACCGTTATCGTATTCTATTAATTTCCGGGTTCTTTCGGCTGGAGCTTTTGTCATTATTCCTTAAAAATTTGCAGTTATGCTAAAAAAGCGGGATTTTACATAAAGAATGAATTTATTATTTTTACTTTGAATATAAAATTCAAAAAAGTATCTTAAACAACTAAATTAATATAATTTAACGCATAATTTATAAACCTGTTTCCCCTCTCCCTTTGGGAGAGGGGTTAAGGGGTGAGGGCTTTAATTGTTTTTTAAACTATATAAAGGTTTTTTAAATTTTATCCTGCCTAACACCTGTTTGGCTTGCAGTGAAATTGTTGATGAAAACAAAAATTTCCTTTGCTCAAAGTGTTATGATAAGCTTGAAAGGTATAATGATGTTCACCCTGGCGGGCAGAAAAAATTTCCGAAGGAATTATAGATAATTCATTAAGCGTCTTTTGGTTCCGTGAAAACACACCGATACAGTCACTTTTCCACTCGCTTAAATACCAAAAAATAAAAAGCGCGGGAATTATGCTCGGCAGGGAGATTGGAAATTGTATTGCCGCGCTGCCGGAAGCAGAAAAATTTGATATGATAATTCCCGTGCCGCTGCATAAAGCAAAACAGCGTGACCGTTCCTATAACCAAAGCGAATACATTGCAAAAGGTATCAGCGGAGTATTGAATCTGCCGGTTATTAATAACGCAGTTCTCAGAACCCGTTTTACTCCAACGCAGACAAAGCTTAACAAAGCCGAAAGACGCGAAAATGTTTCAGGCGCATTTGAGGTGAATAAAAACAGCATTAATGATATTGCGGGAAAAAATATTATTCTGTGCGATGATGTTATTACCACCGGCGCAACAATTCTTGAATGCGCTTCAGCGCTGAAAAAATCAGGCTGCGGCAGGCTGTGGATATGCTCTGCAGCTTATGCCGAATTAAAAATTAATGTTGTTTAATTGCAGATTTATAACACCTGTAATTTTTCATTATATTTGTAAAATAAATAAAACTAAATTTAATTATGAAATTATTACTAATCCTGATAACCGTTTCCGTTATATTTGTTTCATGCGGTCAGAAAAAAAATGACAGCCCTGTGCCGGATACCAAACAAACCGTTACAGAAAACAAAA
>LLZO01000084.1 GCA_001567545.1 Candidatus Tepidiaquacellales bacterium OLB5 | reverse complement strand
TTTTTTACTTCTTCTATATTGTTTACAATTCTTGTAAGATTATTTACAGGAAACTTAAGCTCTTTCAGTATATCCATATTACCGGAATGTGACTTAAGCTTTTTCTGCGCAGCATTATCAGTATACCTTAAAAAATAACAGAACATATTAAGCCTGCGTGCAGCCACTTCACGGGAATCCTTAAGCTTAAGGCTGCCTGCAGCAGTATTGCGCGGATTTGCATAACGGGGTCTGCCTTCGGCTTCCTGCTCTTCGTTTATCCGGTAGAAATCCTCTAGCATAAAAAACACTTCCCCGCGAACTTCGATATCAATTTTTTTATCAAGCTTCAAAGGTATAGACCTGATGGTCTTTAAATTTGCCGTGATATTATCTCCTCGTACACCATCACCCCTGGTAGCTCCCTGAACGAATAATCCGTTCTTATATACCAGTGATACTGCAATACCGTCAAATTTAAGCTCGCATACATAACGGTATTTTTCACCTTTAAGGAGGTTGTTTATCCGTTTATCAAATTCATTCAGGTCATTTTCATCATATGAATTAGCCAGTGAGAGCATTGGTACTTCGTGGATAACCTGCGGGAAATCATTGGAAAGGTCACTGCCGACTCTTTGTGTCGGGGAGTCAGGTGTTTTAAGCTCAGGATAAGCTGCTTCAAGCTCAAGCAGCTCCTTCATCATCATATCATAAGCATAATCATCAATATCCGGTTTTGCCAGAATATAATATTTATAATCGGCATCACGCAGCTTGCTGCGAATCTTTTCTGCTTTTTCTGTTATCTTTTTATCTGCAGGCATAAACGGATCAGCTGATTTAAAAAGCACTCCGCAGTTATTGATCCTGCTTAATGCCTTCTTTGGTTATTATCAGATTTTTAATTGAAGAGCCGGGTGTAAGTCCGGATTTTTTCAGGTACTTCCCGTTCAGGTAAAGGTCAACATTCTGGCTGGTATTTGCGCTGAACCGGAATTTATCTTTTGCTTTAAAGATCAGTGAATCTTTTGCATCAATACTTTCATCATAAGGTTCTGTATCTTCATCAACATAAAGCTTTATTTTTATATCTTTAACAGCTTTTACTGTCAGTATTAAAGAATCCTTTTCTGCAAGGGTTTTCAGCGAATCTTTTATCCTGGCAGAATCTATTACCTTATTATTAATTTTATTTTCATAGTCGCTTGAAATTTCGTTAAAGGTTTTAGGCTTTACATCGCTTTTCTTTTCGCCGTTGCTGTTTAGGTAAACAACAAGAAAATATATTCCCGCAGCAATAGCTGCAAAAAGCAGGCCCAGCAGTATTTTTTGTGTTATGGATTTGTTGGAATATTCCGGAGTGTTATTTGATTCAGCAGGTTTTGCCTTAAAGTAATCGGGCTTTTCGGTTTCCAGGCTTTTTGAATAAACCGTTTCCGGGGTTTCTTCTTCATCCTTCTTTAAGGGCTGTTCCAGCACAGAAATCCTTAGCTTGGCATCGGGAGCGCTTATATCTTTTGCATTTTCATCGGCAAATTTACGCCTCGCATAAAAACCTGCTTTGGCTTTATCGTAATCATTTAATACCTGGTTCTCATTTTCATTGATAGCCCTTGCATAAGCTTTAATAAAAGACCTGATATAAGTTTCAGGCTGAAAAGTAAAATTCCCGCTTTCCAGTAATTGAAGGAATTTTGTATTGATCCTCGACTCGGCAGAAATTTCAGCAATAGAAATTCCCTTGAGCTCTCGTAACTTTTTCAGATCCAGTCCAAATTCCTTTAACATTAAATATCCCTTTAAGCCCGGTGCTTCTGGATAGAGGTTAATTTTATCAATTTCGCTAAAATAATTCAACAATTTATAACTTTCAATTGAAATATTGATAAAACAGTTAATTTTTAATGGTTACTTTCAACAGGATATTGCCCGGACGCCCCATAAGTATGATTTTTATTTAAATTGAATAAAATTTGAAAAACAGGTATATTTATTGATTAATGCTTAATTTTTACAGATTACGGCAGGATTACCTGAGTTTTAAAGGAACCGAAAGACTGGATCTCATCAACCGGTTATCTACCAATGAAGTAAATTCACTTGAAAAATTTGGAACTTGTAAAACAATTCTTACTTCCGATAAAGGAAGGATAATTGATCTGTTAACTCTTTACAATCTGGGAGATATAATTTTTGTTTCCTGTTCATTTAATAATGCAGAGCCTGTTGTAGCTCATCTTGATAAATATACTATTATGGATGACTTTACTGTAAAGAATTTATCAGGCACACATGAAACAATTTTATTTACAGGCAATAGCTCTGCAGAATTTGTTTCACGTTTTGCAGGAATAAACACGGGTTCCGCTGATGATAAAAACGTTTTTTGTTACAAAAGATCATGATGCAATAATTTGCGTGAATGATTCATTAATGGGCGGGGTTTTATTCATTTACTCCACTGATGATAAAGAGTACTGGGAAAATAAAATTTCCGGTGTAACTTATACAGGGTTCCAAAACCCGCTGGAAAAATCAGGGAAGGATTTTGAAACAGAAAGAATAGAACTGGGTATCCCCGCATTCGGAAAAGAGCTTAGTGAACAGTTTAATCCCCTGGAGTGCGGTCTTAACAAGTACGTAAGCTTTACAAAAGGCTGTTATATAGGCCAGGAAGTAATTGCAAGGCTTGATGCCTACGATAAAATAAGCAAACACATGGTTGGTTTAAAAATTGAAGGAAGTTATTCCGAAATTAATGAACAATTGAAGATTACAACCGGCGGAAAGGAATGCGGAATATTAACAAGTACTGCTGATTCCGGTAAATATGGTTTTATAGGTCTTGGATTTATTAAAACCATTTTTCTTGATGAAAATAAAGATTATTTCATAAAATACAACAATGGGCAATTAAAATGCCGAATTGCGAAATTGCCTTTTTCTGATTAAAATTAAACTGAATATACAGGAGATAATAATACAATGGCTTTAAATATTAAAGATTTATTGGGAAGTGATGCATCACTGCTTGAACATAAAAGCAATACAATTTTAAAAGATGACCTGCATTTACCCGGACCGGATTTTGTTGACAGAATATGGAAGGATTCAGACCGTTCACCGCAGGTACTGCGAAACATGCAGGCAATCTTCAATTCAGGCAGGTTAAGCGGTACAGGTTACCTTTCCATACTGCCGGTTGACCAGGGTATAGAACACTCTGCAGGGGCATCGTTTTCGCCAAACCCGGTATATTTTGACCCGGAAAATATAGTTAAGCTTGGCCTTGAAGGGGGCTGCAATGCAGTTGCATCAACACTTGGAGTTTTGGGCGCTGTTTCAAGAAAATATGCTCATAAGATCCCTTTCATACTTAAAATAAATCACAATGAATTTTTATCATACCCCAACAAATACGACCAGATACTTTTTGGCAGTGTTGAGCAGGCATTCAATATGGGTGCAGCCGGTATTGGCGCTACAATTTATTTCGGCTCTGATGAATCATCAAGGCAGATACAGGAAATCTCACAGGCCTTCCAGTACGCACATGAGCTTGGAATGGTAACAATATTATGGTGCTACCTCAGGAATTCAGCTTTTAATGTTAAGGGTGATAAGGATTATCATTTATCAGCAGATCTAACCGGACAGGGAAATCATTTGGGAGTCACAATTGAAGCTGATATAATCAAACAGAAGCTTCCTGAAAACAACGGCGGGTATAATGCAGTTAAGTTCGGTAAAACAAGCAAGCTTGTTTATGAAAAGCTTTCAAGCGATAACCCGATTGACCTGACAAGATACCAGGTTGCCAACTGTTATATGGGCAGGTGCGGTTTAATTAATTCAGGCGGAGCATCTACTGGCAAAGGCGACAGCGATCTGAAAGAAGCGGTTAAAACTGCAGTGATAAACAAAAGAGCCGGCGGTATGGGACTGATTTCAGGCAGAAAAGCTTTCCAGAAACCGATGAAAGACGGGGTTGAGCTGCTAAATGCGATACAGGATGTTTATCTTGATAAAAATGTAACAATAGCATAAAGAAAAATCAATAAAATAACAAAAAATGAATAAAAAATTAAAAAAGGTAGCTTCAAAACACAGAAAAAAACAGGCTAAGGTAAAAGCTAAGATCAAAGAAATGAAATCTAAAGCCAAAAAATAAGCAGTACTGCAGGATATGAAAAATATTATGCTGCTGGTGTTTATTACGCTGGCAGCAACTTTTACACCCATCTTTGCCAAGATAAGTGTAGCTGAAATATCACCAATATCATTCGGCTTCTTTCGTTTCGGGCTTGCTGCAGTTCTTTTTTATATTACACTTAAATTCAGGAAGCAAAACCTTAAGTTTGAAAAAAAGATTATCCCGGGCTTTTACTGCTGGCTTTGTTATGCATACCATTGAATCAGTTTTTCTTTTTAAGCGGCATCAAGCTTAGCTTTGCCTCACACAGCGGGATAATTTATTCGTTAAACCCGGTTTATGCGTACGTAATAGCGGTGATCCTGAAATATGAAAAATTCCATTTATCAAAATTAGCTGCAATTCTGCTTACGGTTGCCGGTATTTTCTTTATATTTTATGAAGGATTTACCTCAACTGTTTTAAGCGGTGATGTTATATCAGGTGATATATTACTTCTTTTTGCAGTTCTAACATTTTCTCTTTATTTAACACTTGGCAAAAAAACCATAGAAAAATACGGGGCATTAAAAACTTCAGCGTTTGTATTTTTAACAGGCAGTGTGATGTATATTCCTCTTTTTATTTATGACCTGCCGAACTTTACAACGGCAAATTTAACGTACAGGGGAATCATTGGTTTTATCTATTTATCTGTAATAGTGGCTTACCTTGCATACTTTGTGTGGTACTATGCATTAAGGAATATTGCTGTAAGCAAGCTGACCACCCTTTCAAATATTTCACCCGTGCTTACTGTATTTTTTTCTATTATATTTCTGGGTGAGCATATTTCCCTTTTTTTTGTAATTGGTTCTGTAATAACATTAATTGGTGTGTTTATAATGCACCGTGTAAGCATTGATATTTCATAAAATTTTTAGAAAAAAGTGAACGCAAAAAAAATTAAATATAGGACTTGCAGGCTGCGGACATCTTGGAAAGATCCATATCAGGCTGCTGAATGAAATTGCTTCAAAGGATGGCAGTATTAATTTTTCCGGTGTGTATGATACCGATAACGATATTCTGGAAGCTGTAAGCAGAGAATATAAAATCCCGGCATACGGTTCACTGGATGAAATGCTTAATGTAATTGACGCATTGGTAATTGTGACCCCTACCAGCACCCATTTTGATATTGCTAAAAGGGCTCTTGAAAAGAATATCCATTTGTTCATCGAAAAGCCGGTAACAAGCTCTCTGGCAGAAGCTGAAGAGTTAAGCAAAATTGCGGGAGGCAAAAATGTTAAAATACAGGTTGGACATGTGGAAAGATTTAACCCTGCGCTTACTGCTATTGATAAATTTGAAATAAAGCCAATGTTCATTGAGTCTCACAGGCTGGCACAGTTTAACCCGCGGGGAACAGATGTTTCTGTCATACAGGACCTGATGATACATGATATTGATATAATACTTCATCTGGCTAAATCAGCCGTAAAAAAAATAGATGCAAACGGCGTTGCCGTAATTTCGGATGAAATTGATATAGCTAATGCCCGCCTAACACTTGAAAACGGCTGTGTTGCAAATCTGACCTCAAGCAGAATTTCACTGAAAAAAAATGCGGAAAATGAGGGTATTCCAGAATAATGCTTATATATCCATTGATTTTTTGAACAACAAATCAGAAGTCTTCAGGCTGACAGATATTAATACCCCCGATACAGGTATGGCATTCCCGCTTTCAGAGACCAAAAAGATAGTGTATGAAGAACCAAAGCCTGAAAATGCTGAAAGCATTAACCCGATAAAAAATGAACTGGAATCATTTATTACAAGCATCATCGAAGATAAGCCGGTAAAAGTATCGCTGAATGCAGGCAGGGAAGCAGTTGAAGTTGCCGATAAAATTTTACAAATTGTTAAAGAAAGCAGAAAAGCTTAAAATTCAAATGGATTTTATTAAATCAAATAAAATTTTAAACAGAATTTCGCGATTGGCTGAAATTAACAATATTAAGGCTTATGTAGTTGGAGGTTATGTCAGAGACAAGCTATTGGGACTGGATAAAACCGACATAGATATTACAGTTATTGGTGACGGGATAAAATTTGCTGAGCTGGCAGCTAAGGATTACGGAGTTGCTCTTGCAGCAGTTTATAAAAAATTCGGCACTGCCCTGCTTCAGCTGGATGATAATAAAATAGAGTTCGCTTCCGCGAGAACAGAAAGCTACAGGAGCAGTTCACGAAAACCCGAGATAAAGCTTGCCGGCCTTGAAGACGACCTTAAACGAAGAGATTTTACTGTTAATGCGCTTGCAGTACCGCTGACCGGAGATAATGAAGAAATAATTGACCTTTTTGACGGGTTAACAGACCTGAAAGAAAAAGTATTAAGAACACCTCTTGAGCCTGAAAAGACATTCAGTGATGACCCTCTTAGAATGATGCGTGCATGCCGTTTTGCTTCGCAGCTGGGGTTTGAAATTGCAGGGGATACATTTCATGCTGTTAAGCTGATGAAAGAACGCATCAGGATAACAAAGGGTGAAGATACTGTGGTTTCTCAGGAGCGTATCACAGATGAATTCCTTAAAATTCTATCCTCTCCGAAACCCTCGGTTGGTTTAAAGCTTTTATTCAAATCAGGCTTAATGGAAATTATTTTCCCCGAAGTTCATAACCTTGAAGGAGTTGACCAGCGAAAAGATTTTCATCATAAAGATGTATTTTACCATACGCTCCAGGTAGTAGATAATATCTCTCTAAAAACTGATAATTTGTGGTTAAGATTTGCCGCATTAATGCATGATATTGCAAAACCCCCGACAAAAAAGTTTGTGGAAGGTACAGGATGGACTTTCCACGGTCACGAGGATTTGGGAGCAAGGTGGCAGAAAAAAATATTCACAAGACTAAAGCTTCCGTTCGATAAGCTGCCCTATGTTGAAAAGCTGGTGAGGCTGCATTTAAGGCCGATTTCACTGGTGGGTGAAAATGTAACTGATTCTGCAATCAGAAGGCTTATTTTTGATGCAGGCGATGATATTGAAGACCTGTTTACACTTTGCAGGGCAGATATTACTTCTAAAGACCCGGCTAAAGTTAAAAAATACCTAGAGAATTTTGATATTGTTGAAAAGAAAGTAGCAGAAGTTGAAGAACGAGATAAGATAAGAAACTTCCAGTCACCCGTTAGAGGAGAAGAAATAATGAAAATATGTAACTTGGAGCCATCTAGAAAAGTAGGTATGCTTAAAACTGCAATCGAAGAAGCTATCCTGGACGGTATTATACCGAATGAATATGATGCAGCCCTGGATTATTTGTACAAAATTAAAGATAAGATTCTGCAAACCGAATGAAAGTTCAGCTTCGCGGATGAAATTCCTTATGCACCTGTTTTAAATATGAAATATCAATGTGAGTATAGATCTGAGTTGTGCTTATATCAGCATGTCCCAGCATTTCCTGAATACTTCTGAGGTCAGCGCCGCCTTCAAGCAGATGAGTTGCAAATGAGTGCCTTAAAATATGGGGGTGTATATTTTTTTCTATCTTTGCCAATTTGGAATATTTGTTGATTATATCCCAAATAGACATTCTGCTGAGCTTCCTTCCACGCCAGTTAAGGAACAGGTAATCTTCGGAATAAGGTTTAGCCAGTACCGAGCGTGAATTTGAAATATAAATTTTCACCCATTCAAGTGAAGATGACGCTGCCGGCACAATTCTTTCTTTTGAACCTTTGCCGGTTATCCTTACCAGCTCATCATTAAACATAATATTCGATGTTTTAACAGTCAGCACTTCACTTACCCTTAGTCCGCAGGCATACATTAATTCAAGAATGGTTTTATCCCTCAGTCCAAGGGCATTATTTACATCGGGCTGCGAAAGGATTTTTTCAACTTCTTCCACGGTAAGCACTTCCGGGAGCTTACGGCTTAATTTTGGCGAGTCGAAAAGCTCTAGCGGATTGACATTAATGCCGTATCTTTTTGCATCTATCATATGGTCATAAAACTGCCTTAATGCAGAAAGCATGCGTGCAATTGTTGATGACCTGTATTCTTTTTTTAATAATGAAAGATACTTTTCAATTGCAGAATCATTCACAGCTTCAAATGAAGAAATGCCCTGAGCGGTTAAAAATTCACTGAATTTTTGCAGGTCAAATTTATAAGAGTCAATTGTATTTTGCGATAATGATCTTTCTAGCTCCAGGAAAAGCAAAAAATATGTTATATCCTGCGAATTTATATTCCCGTGATTTACTATTTCACTCTTCTTCATCAGCAGATTCAGGATATTTGATTCTGTGATGGTGTATGCCAACAAGTGTTTTAAGGAAGCTTTGCTTAATTTTTATAAGGTCTTTAAGAGTAAGGTCGCATTCATCCAGCTCACCGTCCAGAAAGCGCGCTTTAATAATTTCGCTGATCTGCGTTTCCAGCTTTGCAGGCGTTGGGTCTTCAATGGATCTTGTTGCCGCTTCTACCGAATCAGCAAGCATAACAATTCCTGTTTCTTTGGTCTGCGGCTTGGGACCGGGATACCGGTAAATATATTCATGTGTGGTATCAATTTCACCTTCTTCGGTCCTGGCTTTTTCGTAAAAATAAGATACCAAATTTGTCCCGTGATGCATGGGGATAAAATTTATTATTTCATTTGGCAATCTGAACCTTTCGGCAAGCTTTATGCCGTTCTTAACATGGGCTATTATCATTTTAGCGCTTAAAGAGGGATTTAGCTCTTCATGCTTATTTGAATCCATCTGGTTTTCTACAAAATAGTCAGGGTTCATAATTTTACCGATATCATGATAATAACACCCTACCCTTGCAAGAATCTGGTTAGCACCTATTTCTTTTGCTGCCTGCTCTGAAAGATTGCCCATTATAATAGAATGATGAAATGTTCCGGGAGCTTTTGAAGACAGGTCTCTAAGCAATGGATTATTAAAATCTGAAAGCTCAAGGAATACCAGGTCGGTAGCTACACGGAATACTTTTTCGTAAAAAATAAGCAGACCGTAAGCGAGTATAGGCGAAAGAAGTGCATTAAGTCCGGCACTTATAAGCTGATTTTTGATTATGTGTACATCTTCATACCTTTCAAGCCCGATTGCAATTATTGCAGCGAAAAAACCGATGAGTATATATATCATCGAAACAAATATCTGTGACCTTTTTTTGATATCCCTTACTGAATACACAACAAGAACAGAAGCAGCAAAATTCGGAATTAAAATATCATAATCTCCCCCGCGAACAGCAGAGACAAGAATGCAAATAATTATAATTGCGTAAACAGCTACCCTGGAATCGAATATAATTGTAAGAAGCATAGCTGCAACAGGAACAAAAATTATATATTCTATAGGATAATTTATTTTTAGCTGCAAACTAAGGTAAGAAAGAAGACATTGAAACAGAATAATAGTAGAAATTAAGATAAGTTTCAGGTTATCTTCGTAAATAGTATTCCTCATTTTAAACAGGAAAATCCCAAGCAGAAAGATCATAAGCGAAACAAACAAAAATCTGCCGGATTGCTGCAGGTAAAAATCGCTGGATCCCATCTGTTCATTCCTGATCTTTTTATAAGATTCCAGTTTCAGCTTTGCTGCTTCGTTTATCGGTTCGTGTTTACTGATTATTCTTTCATTTTCACGCACAAGCCCGAATGTTTTAGGAACTGCATCAGTTACTGAAGAAAGTATTTTCTGGGTTTCGGCATCATTATACAAATAATCAGGATAAACGTATAATTTAGCTATTTTGAGAGCAATTTCAGTAAGTTCCGGATTTTTAAAATATGAAGAAAAATCACTGCTCAAGATCATTTCTGCTTCATTTATATCCCTTACTTCATCAATATTTACTGTTTCCTCAATTTTGTTCTTAATAAACGAAATTTTTCCGGACTTGATTGTATTTTTAGGTCTATCAATTAATTTTTTATCATTAACCAGGTTTAAAGCCTGAATGATTTTTTTTCTGAATGCATCTGAAGATACAGCATTATTTAAGACATTTTTTAGACTATTCCATTCGGCTTCAGTAAGAACGATGTTAAGCTCAGATTTCAGTTTATTTAAAGATTGTTCGCTTGTTGTTCGTTTTTCTTCTGGAATTGATTTTTCTTTTTCGAATACATTGTAATATTCTATAATTTTAACAAGCTTGCTGAATTGTGAGTTTAGAGAATCCAGCCAATTAAGATCATTTGATTTTACAGCATTATTATCAAAAACGGGAAATACTTTAGACCTGGCGTCTTCAACTTCTTTGTTGTAAACTGATTCACTTTTATAAACCGGGAAGCTGAAAGGTGCAATAAGGTCTTCTTTGCTCCATACCATTCCGGTAACATAATCTGTTTCAATTGTTTCATACCGTGGAAACATTGCAGTAATTAAAACAATAGTAATGAAAGCAATAAAAAACTTTGCCGCTTTATCAGATTTAAACTCGTTTTTATTTTTTCTGAGTTTTGCCAAAAATTTAAAATAGAAGTTCTTAGACAGGTGTAAATTAACAATAAAAATAAATTTATATTGTCTAATTAAAAAGGGATATTATTTGAAGAAATCAGTTCAGAATTGCAATACCAGAATATTTTTCAGTTCACTTCGTAAAAAGTAGAATACCTGGTTTTACCGTCAACTACATATTGACTTAAGATTTTTGTTGTTAAGCTGTAAATTGTATCATCCATTTCGTCTTCCATGCCGTCAAATTCAGCTTCATCCTTTAAAATATAAACTTCTGTAAAGCTATTTGTTTTGTTTTTATCTTCAACCACCATATAATTATGGTCAGTATGAGATCTCATGTAGCTTTCCAGTTCTTTAATTGTCTGTATATATTCTTCCCTTTTATCAGGGAAAACATCATAATTAATTTGAAATAAAATTCTGTTCATAGTAATACAATATAATTTTTGAATTTTTTAATTGAAAGTGCATTTTTAAGTAATTATTAAAATATTATTACACATACAGCATTTGCAGCATGATAAAAATATTTTAAGAATAAATTATGCATTTATAATTCGATTTTATTATAATGCTAAATTATGTAAATTTGAGCTTAAACAGCATTGTTTTATAAATGCTAATGTTAAATAAACAGTATAGGTCATAAGTACTTCAGAATTAAATACCTCCAATAGCGCCGGCTTACCCGAAAACCGAAATTTAAAATACCTTTTATATCTTTCATTAGGTGCATTGGGGGTAGTATATGGGGATATAGGCACAAGTCCATTATATGCATTAAGGGAATGTTTTAATCCTAACCACGGTGTATTACCAACTGAATCAAACATTCTAGGTGTATTATCACTAATTTTTTGGTCTTTAATTTTGCTGATTTCGGTTTGGTATTTACTAGTTATTATGCGGGCAGATAATGATGGTGAAGGCGGAATTTTAGCATTAATGGAACTGGTAAAACCTTCAAATAACAAAAAATTTATTTTTTTCCTGATCATTACTGTTGGATTATTCGGCGCTTCATTATTATATGGTGACGGTATAATCACACCTGCTATTTCCGTGCTTAGCGCAATGGAAGGTTTAACAATTGCCTCTCCTTTTTTTGAACATTTGATAATACCTTTAACTATAACAATATTATTTATTTTATTTTTTCTACAGAAAAACGGCACCGGGAAGGTTGGAGTTGTTTTTGGACCAATAACCCTGTTATGGTTTATAAGTTTAGGGGTTTTAGGGGCAATATCTACTTTTCAAAATACACATATTCTTGAAGCTATTAACCCTATTTATGCTATACAGTTTTTTTATAATAATGGCTTTCACGGATTTGTTATATTAGGCTCAGTATTTTTGGTTGTAACTGGCGGAGAAGCTTTATATGCCGACATGGGACATTTTGGAGCAAAACCAATCAGACTGGTTTGGTATACTATTGTATTGCCATGTTTACTATTAAATTATTTCGGACAAGGGGCATTGCTTTTAAGGGAACCTGATACGATAGAAAATCCTTTTTATCATCTCGCACCAGAATGGGCTTTATATCCGCTTGTAATTCTTGCTACACTGGCAACTGTAATTGCCTCTCAGGCAGTTATTTCAGGAGCATTTTCTTTAACACAGCAGGCATTGCAATTAGGCTATCTTCCGCGTTTACGAATCATTCATACTTCACAGGATGAACGCGGGCAAATATACATCCCACAATTAAACTGGCTTCTTTTTATTGCTACGGTAATCCTGGTTTTACAGTTCAAAAATTCAAGCAATCTGGCTGCTGCATATGGAATAGCTGTAACAGCAACAATGGTAATTACTTCATTTCTGGCATTCTTTGCAATGAGAAAATGGAGATGGCCATTAATCACTGCAATAATATTAACAGCAGTATTTATTTCATTTGATCTTTCCTTTTTCGCGGCAAATTCACTGAAAATTCTGCACGGGGGCTGGGTACCATTGGTTTTGGGTATTGCAATTTACTTTATTATGACAACTTGGAATTGGGGCAGGAAAAATCTATACAAAAAAATTGAAGAACAAACACAACCTATAGAGAGGTTTATAGATGAAGTGATGAGTACAAGGGTTGTAACTACTCCCGGTACGGCAATATATATGTCAAGCAACCCTAAAGGAACTCCGCCTGCATTAATCAAAAATCTTAAACACAACCGGATATTACACAAACAAATTATTGTGTTAAGCATTATATACCAAAAAGTCCCCAGAGTTAATACAGAAGAAACTATAGAAATTGAAAATCCGGCAGATGGTTTTTACAGGATAGTTGCATCATATGGTTTTATGGATAACGCAAATATAAAGCAAATTATTGAAATTCTTAATAAAAAAGGATTTACAATAAAGATAGAAAAAACAACATTTTTCCTTGGAAGAGAATTGTTAATTGTGAAAGATAAGGTAGGTTTTCATAGATTCAGGAAAAAATTGTTTGCATTACTTTCCCGTAATTCGCAGCGTGCAACTGAATTTTTTGATATTCCTACTGACAGGGTTTTTGAGGTTGGTTCACAGATAGAGATCTGATCAATAACCGGCTTTTCTTATCTCCTCTTCATTCATTCCGAAATAATGACCAATTTCATGTATAAGCACTTCGCGTATTTTCTCCCGCAGCTCTGTTTCATTTTTACAATATCTTTCTATATTTTTCTGAAATAGAATAATTCTGTCAGGAGTAGTGTTCATATAATATGTATTCCTATATGTATAAGGGACTCCTGAATATATTCCTAGAAGCGAATATTTATCTTTTAGTCCAACTCTTCCAAGATCATTTTCCCCGGGATAATCTTCAGCCATAAAAACAAGGTTATCGATCTTTTGTTTAAACGGTTCAGGTATCCTGTGAAGTTCTTCTTCCATCATACTGCTGAAGATTTCTTCGCTTACACTGTACATCAGTTGATTTCCTTTACAAATGGTTGTGTAATATTAACGATCCTGAATTTTTCGCTGTATTTATATCTATTTGTATAAGATGACAGATGTTCTTTTACCCATTTTTCCATAGATTCATGCTCATTAAACTGCGATCTGTGTGCCTTTATGAGATCAATTTTTTTATTTATATATTTTGTGATATTTTCATAATGATTAGGTCTATCACATCCAAAGAACCAAAATTGTTTCACAGAATGCGGTTCTCCGGGCAGCAGATACCTGTTTCTGGCAGCAAACACGGCATCAAATGAAGCTTCGGCTATAACACGGTGATCCCGGTGCAGCAGATTTACACTTTCAAAAGTCCTGTTTGAAGGGTCAAAAGCAAAAATTATTTCTGGTTTAATTTTTTTAATTAATAAACCAATCTTTTTTCTCAAAATGTCATCATTTTTAAGGGAACAATCTCTGTAATTTAGAAAAAAGACTTTTTTAATACCAAGAATTTCAGCAGCTTTAAGCTGTTCTTTGTGTCTTGTTTTTATTCTGTAAGAACGGGGTTTATGATCAATTTTAAAGCCGTTTTCACCGTTTGTTGCCACAATTAAATATATTTGGCAGCCCATTTGGTTTAAATTGAACAAAGTGCCGCCTGCAGCAAACTCAATATCATCCGGGTGAGCAGAAATTGCCAGTATCACCTTGTTTTTAACGATCGTTTTTGTACCTGTCAAGTCTGAATGTTTCTCCTAAATATAATTTTCTTACCATCTCATCACCGGCAAGGGATTCTGATGCTCCCTGCCTGAAAATTTTTCCTTCAATTAAAATATAGCCCCTGTCAACAATTGATAATGTTTCATGAACATTATGGTCAGTTATCAGAACGCCGATTCCTTTATCCTTCAGCTTTGCTACAATTTTCATGATTTCTTCAACCGCGATCGGGTCAATGCCGGCGAACGGTTCATCAAGCAGGATAAACTTCGGATCCGAAGCAATTGCCCTGGCTATTTCTGTTCTCCTTCTTTCGCCGCCGGATAAAACATATCCTTTGCTGTTAGCTATATGGGATATTCCAAACTCTTTCATTAAAGTGTTCGCTTTATCCTCTCTTTCGGATTTTTCCAGATTCATAAATTCCAGAACAGAATATATATTCTGATAAACAGTCATTTTTCTGAAAATTGATGCTTCCTGAGGCAGGTAACCAACACCCAGCCTGGCTCTTTTATACATTGGTTCCATTGAAAGATCTTCGGCATCAAGATATATTTCACCTGAGTTCGGCTTAATCATACCTGTTATCATATAGAATGTAGTGGTTTTACCAGCTCCATTCGGGCCCAGCAACCCAACAATTTCTCCCTGTTTAACAGATACAGAAACTCCGTCAACAACAGTTCTTTTGCTGTACTGTTTTACAAGGTTAACTGATTTTAAAATTGATGGCATTAATTATTCCGGATCTCTTTGATTTTTTGAACAAGTTCAGGAAGTATTTCAGCACTTTTGCCTGTTAAAGTTTCATCCAGATCGAATGAAATAACAGTTGGATTAATATTAATTTCAACGGAATATGCACCTGCACGTTTAGCTATTATCGGCAGCAAAGCTGCAGGGTATACTTCTGCGGATGTTCCTATAGTAAAAAAAACATCACTGTCAGCGGCTGCATTTTCAGCATATTTTAATTCTTTAACCGGCAGCATTTCACCGAACCAGACAACATCAGGTCTTATCAAGCCGCCGCAATTTGTGCACTTAAGCACTTTTTTTTCCTGAATGTCTATTTCATGGAAAAATGTTCTGCACTTAATACAGTAATTACGCTCAATATTCCCGTGTAATTCTGTTATATTTCTGCTTCCCGCACGGTAATGCAGGTTATCAATATTCTGCGTAATAAGGCTGAAGCTGGGGAAAATTTTTTCCATTTCAGCCAGAGCAAAATGCCCGTTGTTTGGTTTTACTTCCCTCATAATTTCCCTTCTGTGCTGGTACCAGCTCCAGACAAAATCCGGGTCTTTCATGAATGCTTCAAAATTCGCAAGCTGCTCAGGTCTGAATTTTTCCCAAATGCCTCCCGGGTCTCTGAATGTCGGAACACCGCTTTCAGCAGAAACACCTGCCCCTGTTAAGACTGAAACTTTTTTCAGCATTTTTCAGTTTTTCGATCAGTCTGTCAGAATAAATCATTATTGTCTTATCCTTCTAATAATATTCAGCATATCTTTTACAGCATTTTCGATTCCTGTAAAAACTGCGCGGGCTATTATTGAGTGTCCTATACTTACTTCATCTATTTCTGAAATATTGGCAATTGCAGTAATATTAAGATAATTTAAACCATGCCCTGCATTTACACCCATGCCAAGTTCTTTGGCAATTTTTGAAGTTTGCCTTATCTTTTCAAGCTCATTGATAATCTCAAGCGGGTCTTTTAACCGGGCAAATTTTCCTGTATGTATTTCAATCATATCAGCGCCCATTTCAATTGCTAGATCAACACTTTCAGGATCAGGTTCAATAAAAACGCTTGTTTTTATACCGGCATCTTTCAATTTTTCAATAGCAGCAGATACTTTAAGTTCAGCTGCAGCAAGATCAAGCCCGCCTTCTGTGGTCAGTTCCTGTCTTTTTTCCGGCACCAAAGTTGCCATATATGGCATAACATCACAGGCAATTTTTACCATTTCATCTGTTGCTGCCATTTCAAGATCAAGTTTGGTCTTAACAGTTTGTTTCAGAATATGAACATCGCGGTCTAATATATGTCTTCTGTCTTCCCGCAAATGGCAAACAATACCATCTGCTCCGGCTAATTCGCAGATACCTGCTGCTAATACCGGATCAGGTTCGCTTTCAAGTCTAGCCTGTCTTAATGTTGCTATATGATCAATATTTATACAAAGTCTCATAATATTTATAAATATATTTATATATTAAATAATTTTAAAAAAGAATCCAGTCCAATACCATATGACTGTGATTTATAGCGTAATACAGAAATCACGTCAACAAAAATCATAACAGCCCAATGTACAAGGAAACAATAAATAAAAGAATTAGCTCTCCAAGCCTGTATTCCCAGAATCAGACCTGCAAAAATGGATGCAAATGTTTCAATATCAGGTTTGCCTCTGTGTAAAATGAAAAATGGGATCATTTGAATAAAAATTGCATAATAACCGAAGCGTTGTTTTAAACCAAACAGCATATAACCTCTCCAGAAAAATTCCCAGGCAAGCATATAAAATCCGACAAATAATTCATAATACAGCAAAACAGAAATATTTTCCCTGACAAAAGGCCCCCCCTGTGGATATGTTCTGGCAAAACTCTGATCTCCTGAGGCAATCCAAAGAAAGGGAAGCATTACAACAACGAACAAAATAGATGATTTTAAACCGAATTTGTAATCACCGATCCTGAAACCATAATCAGCCGGTTTACCTTTTAAAACTAAAGGAATGAGCAACATAGGTATAACGAACATTAGAAAACCATCTGCAGAACACCAGTAAAGGAAGGAATAGAATTTGTCATCACTTGTATCGAATACCCTTCGGAAAAAATTAGGCGATGCATAATGCATGGAAACAAAAGTAATGACAGCAACCGAAATAAATATAAAACTCTCTTTAAATTCAAGAGTTTTTACAGATATCCATAAAGACTTTAATTCTGTTTTTAATGAATTAACCAATTAACAATTTATATATTATCTTAATATTTCTTTTTAATTACATATTGTATAGTTTCCGGCTTTACCGATATAACAGAACTGCCGGCTGGTATTTCAAATTCAGGTTTTAAAGAGCCGGTAGAATCAGCCAGAATTTTTCTGAAATCTATTTTAGGTATAATACCTGATGGTTCAATTTTTGCAAGCTGGTTAACGCCTCCTTTAAGCTGAACATCTACAGTTTGCGGTATAAGCAAAACTTCTTTATCTGCAGGCAGTTCAGTGACCTTGATCTCAATATTATTAAAATACTTTTCTGCAGTTGGTTCGATATTAACTTTCAGATCAATTTCCTGTTGTGAAAAATTCAGTATGTTTGATAAGGAATCCGAAATAAAAATCTTTCTGAATATTCCGGCATTAACATTATCAAATACAATGCTGCTGGTGTTAAAATATTCCATTCCTCTCAAAATATCTATAGCCCCGCCTACTTTTATGCTGTCCGGATACAGTTCAGGACTTCCAACAACCTGGTAACCATCTTTGCAGTTAATTGTGATCTTAGGATGCAGTTTCACATATTTTTCCTCATAACTTTCAATACGAACTTGAAGTGTTTCGGGATAAACTGATATAACCAGCAGATCTTTACTCATAAAAAGATTATTAACCAGATAATCTTTCGTTAAAACCACAAACTGATCTTTTGTTTTTGCATTGATATCGTAATTAAATTCAAGATTAAACGAAGTGAAAAGCCTGATAAGATCCCATCCAATACCCCTGAATTTAACTTCAAGCTGCAGGGGAATATTACCTGAAACAGCAAAAGGTTTATTTACATTAATTTTAACGGGAACCGTTTTTTGAATTTCGTAGGTTTGATTTAAATTCAGGCTTATCCACAATACTGCGGAGAGCAAAAAAGAAGCCATTAATATATGATACCTGAATTTAAACAATTTTAATATTAATTTTTACAATCTGCTAATATCTGCAATAAATTTAATTGTTTAAATCCTAAAATTACTCAATAAAAAAGCCGGCAAAACCGGCTTAATCTGCGATTATTTGATTTATCTGATATTTATTTTATCCCGCCAATCATCATCTCTTGGCTCGTTTTGAGCGGTAGAATGTACCAAAACATAATCTCCGAAACCTGAACTGTTATCTATAAAAACAAATATAGCCCCACCCTGCAAATTATTATATGTCCATATTTCATATGCCCTTGTAGAACCTTCATATGGAAATCTTTCAATTTCATCATATTTCCCGTAAATTGCTGTTACTCTTCCTCTATCAGTTTTCCAACCTTCCCTAAGATCGCTTTTAAAGTTTTTGTTAGCAAAATCGATTCTAGAAAAATAATCCTTCCTGGTTATGTACTTTGAAATTCCTTTCCAGTATTTGAACATATACATCCTTTTTTCGTCTAGAGATTTCAAGGATTCATATTTTTCTTTTTGCTGATCAGACATAATATAAATTGCCTTATTAAATTCATTATCCACTTGTTTTTCTGTCATTTTGGGATATTCACTTAACAAATATTCATTTTCAAGATCAGTCAGGTTTTGTGAACCCTGTATAGTATCACTGCTGAATACATAAAAATATTTATAGGCTCTTAAAAGCTCGTTCTGGCTGTTATCCAGAAGTTTTACAAATAGTAAATACCTGTTTGAAGGAAGTCCGGTAATATCTACAGAACCAAACTCAACCTTGGAATCTGTTTTTGTTTCATATTTTTTAGGATTTGATCTGATCTCAGTTCCATCCTGATTAGCCAGTGTGGTTATTACTGAATATGTATCCCCCAATTCCTGTTTGCTAAGGTTATATAATTCAAGATAGTAGTACACTTTTGACAGATTATTACCAAAAAGGTTTGAAGGATTTGGAGTAACTTCTAAAGTATTTTTATAAAATAGATTATTTTCATCTGAACTTTTAATAATATCTGTTGCAAGCTCAATAGTACTCATACTAACAGAATTAACAGGAAAGGGTTTTAAAACCACTTCTTCTTCGGAAATATTATACTTTGAAGAATCAAAGAAATCACTGGCATCCATTTTTATTAAGTATGTACCAGAATCAAGCAGAAAATTAATCTGCCCGGTAAGCCTGAAATCTTTATTTTTCCCTGAAGTATCAGCCAAAGTAACAGGTACACGAAATTCCTTAATTACAACAGAATTACCTGTTAATTTATTGATAATATCAAGCTTAAGCTTACCGGCAGCCTCATAACCGCCTGTTGTTTTTTTGAAAAGCATTTCTGATGGAGAAAACCCATAATATAGTTCCAGGTAAACTTTTATGCCTTCATCTCTGAAAATAGCATAATCATAATCAAACGATAAATTATTATCGGCAAATAAATTTAAATTGAGGGTTATTATTAAAATAAGTATGATTTTATAAATTGATGACATGACATGTTAGAATTAACAGAAAATGCCATTTACGAAATGTAAATGGCATTTTCACTTGTTAAAATATATTAATTAATTAAAAGCCCATTGTGAACGAAAACCACTGATTAGGCTGGAATCTTTCTGTCATTCTGTATGAATAATCAAGTCCAAGCCTTACATTTCCGAATGGATAAGCAAGTCCGATACCAAATGAAGGACCAAAAAGATTCTGGTCTTTTTTGGTTAAACCGTCTTCGGCTTTATAATCGGGAGTAAATGCATATGCCCCTCTTAAGAACACATAGTTGTTGTAATTATATTCAAGTCCAACCCTGTATTCATCGCTTGAGAAATTATTATTCTGGAATGTTGTAGAAAGCTGTACATTATTTTTCTTTCCAACAGGTACATCATAAGATATACCCAGTTCCAGTGTTGTAGGAAGTGAAAAGTCATTTAATGTTACTCTCCTGGGTTCAGGTGTAGAACCGGACGGTGTGCCGTATGGTTCATAATACTGGTCTAAACCGCTTCCGTCAAATGTCATTGAAGGACCAAAGTTCTTTAATGCAACACCGAACTTTAATCCGGATTTACCTGCTATGTATTGTAAACCGAAATCAACTGCAAATCCTGTTGAAGATACAGTCAAGATCTGTTCATAAATAACTTTAACAGTTGCACCAAACAGAATTTTATCTGACATTTTTCGTGCATAAGAAAGCGAAGTTGTCAGATAGGTTGGAGACCATGTTTCACCGGTACCCATAGGGCTTTCCAGTGTTGTAACAAGCTCATCACCAAAACTCAGTGATTTTAAGCTTGCACCTATTACGCCTATACTTCCCATATCAACAGCGCCTGCAACATAGTTAATGTTGATATCAGCGATATATTTCATATGTGATGCGAGAACTTCGGTTTTATTGTTCATTAACGAAAGTCCCGCAGGATTCCAGTACATAGCGTCTACACCGGAAATTGATGAGATCATAGAGCCGCTTAAAGAAGTACCTCTTGATCCAACCGGAATCAATAGTTCCGGTGCTGCAGAAGTACCGTATTTACTACGGTCTCCTGCAAAGTTTATACTGCCAAACAGCAATGTAAAAATCAATGCTGATTTAGCAGCTATTTTAATTTTATGATATAATTTCATTTTTTAGCTCCTTATTGATTTATTACTTTACTGTTTAGAATGAATCTATTCTTTCCTGAGGTGTAAATATAGCCAGTTTTATAGTTCTTGTTCCGATTCCCGGAGCATCTATAAATGCTATATATATACCGCTGGCTACCGGAATCCTGTCTGTATTCAGAAGATCCCAGTTAATAGAAGTTGTGTTGTCGTCCTTGTTTATCTGTCTTACCAGGTTTCCGTTAAGTGAATAAATGTAAATAGTTGCCTGTTTTGGCATATTCATGAACTTAACAAACCTGTCAAACGGACTTGTTTCCTGAGCATGTCCGCCATAATACGGATTCGGAACAACCCTTACCAGAGATAATTCACCTCTTTGAGAAGCTAATTCATTGCTTCCAATTATCGGAGCACTTGTGTTACCTGTTTCAACAACAGTTACTGTACCCGGCGACTGCTGATACTGCAGTCTTGTATACGGTATAATTTCCAGTACATCACCGTTATTAAATGCAGGACCATTATTAAGCAATTTAGGAGTCCATACATACTGAATATCCATTTGCCTGAACGCAGATGAAAAACTGATATTCTTTGTAGTATAGAAAGTATTTGGATTAGGATCGTAAGTTGAATACATTATATAAACCATTTCCAATCCACCATCACCGGTTGCTTTTGGATTCCACGTTCCGCTGCTGTCGCCGTCAAAGAAAGCAACATTTACCTGCCTTGGAACAGTAGAGTTTGTATCCTGAGGATCATCTATTTCTACTTTAAATGGAACATCAACATAATCCTGATAAGGTGAATTTGTTACTAATCCTCTGTACCTGTAAGCTTTTTGAGTTGTTCCAAATGTAATTTTTACATTTTTTAAAGCTGAGGTTTTCAGGAATACAGCTGTATCTATCTTTGAAGAATATCCGTTTCTGTAATTTGAACCGGATGGCCAGCTAAGTCCCATAGAAATGCTCTGAGGAGGTGCATAAGTAGTAAATGCAGCCCTTAAGCTGGCTGTATCAGCTCCTGCTAAATTCAAAGTTCCGCCTGTATAATTCCAACCGCGATTTCTTGATTGAGATGTGCTGGAAGGATCTTTTATTACACCATAAATAAATTTCGAAATTGTATCAGCTTTCCATAAAATTCCGTCTGCTATATAAGCATTATTATCAAGTATAGATTTTCCTGACATATCGCCAAGAATTGTATCTACCTGCGCATTTTGAATTCTAACTACTCTCCATGTATTATCTGAAGACCAAACCATTTGATACCTGGCTGAAACAACTTTCGATGGATCTATTACTATTGGGAATAGAACCCTGTCCGGTCTGTTTATAGGTATTGTATCAAGTGCCTTATTAATAAAGTTTGTTCCTATCATGGGGAAATTAGGTACTACATTAATAAGCTGAGAAGAAACCGGATTTTCAAGCACTTTAAATGGTTTACCTGCATTTAGGTTTACTCCGTATGCAGTAACAGCAAACCTGTACGATGTTCCGTTTACAAAGAAGTTATTAGCCCCTGTCGGAAATTGATTTGCGGTTAATGAAATAATACGGCTAACACCATTATCATTACCAAAAGCAACAGGCTGATAAATATCCTGTGTTGTACCATTTGGCTGAGCAACGCGAACAGTATCACTTACGATTTTTATACCGTCAATTTTATCATATACAGCCAATAATACCCTGTCATTTACATTATCACCAGAGGTACCCGGTTTTATCTGGAAAATATTATATCCCTGGAATTTCCATGAACCTGTTTGTCCGAGAGAATCATAAACATCATATGATTCAGACCTGGAACCCCAGTATAAAACAATTTTTCCGTCACCGTTTGCAACAACATTAACCTGAGGTGCCGGTGGTAATGGTGTTGCAGCAAAGTTAGAAGTATAGAATTTTTGAACTCTGTCTCCTGATTCAAGTAATGCGCAAACGCTCTGAAAGTTGTTTGCACCTCTTTCAATAAAAGCTCCGATAACAATGATCTGGGTATCCTGTGAATTCATAGTAAAAGGACCACTTACCTGCAGGAATCTTTTATCTCCTGGGATACTATCATACCAGCCTGCCGGGGTTGGTCCGCATAAGTCACCATTATATTTATACTTTGAAGGGCCGCCTGTAGTCCAGTTAATCAATGGGTTTGCGCAGCCTTCACCATATTTCATAAAATTATATGCATGAATTGCCTGATCCGGATCACCTAAACATTCATTTTGACCGTTTAAAAAAGTAGTAAATAATGATAAACCAACAGCCCTGTATCCAACTAAAATTTCATAAGGAAGCTTAACTGTATCATTTGGATTTCCCGTATAAACAATAGGACTTTGCAAATACTTGAATCCAACAGCAGGCGGCGCTGCGCCGTAAATTACATCTACATTATCCTGGTTATAACAGAAAGCAATATCCTGAGTAGAATCGCATCCAACAGCATCATCACCTGCATCACCAAGATCCGGGTCGCACGCTATAGCTGTAAAAGTACTATCCCACGTATTGTTGCTTTTGTTAATGATCTTCCATTTAACAAAATACATATTTGTTAAACCCGGGGCAAGAAATGCAAATGAAGTTTGCTGAACTTCAGCTCCAATTGGCAGAGTACCGCCCGGCAAAGATAACTCTGAAGCATGCTGATTATTAGTACAATTGGTGTAATCCATAAAAACACACCAGATTATTTCATCAGGTCGTGCGGCACTGTTGCCAATACCGGGTCTATCACCATCAAATTCAGGCTGATATCCCGGAATACCGTTTACTTCAACGTATGGCGCTCCAAGATCAACCGGCCAGCTTGCCCATGAATCATACACAATAGTATAATCTCTGCCGCCTGCATTTTTAACTCTTGTACCTCCGCTTACTAAAGAAGGGTCAGTCAGATTTACCTGGTAATTTTTAAGCCTGGGATCAGAACATACTGATGAACCCGGGACCTCACCTACAACAGGAATATTTCCAGGGGAAAAATGTGTATTAAACATTGATGCAGCTAATCTTAATTCGCCATTAACTTTTGCGCCAATGTAAATACCTGTAGTAAATATTGCGGTTTGTCTTTGTGCTGCAGATACAGGCCAAATCATTCCTGCATCTCCGTTTAAGAAGTTGATCTTATCGTAATTAAAATAACCATCACTTCTGAAAATTGCATTAATGTTGTTTACCTGCAGAAAATTATTGGTAACCCCCGCGTTCATTCTGACCGGAGAGTACCCCTTCCTTTCTTTTGCAGCAAGATCATTCACCGGTAAAGAAAATATCAGTCCGATGAATATTATCAAAATTAATTTAAAATTTATTTTTTTCATATTTATTAACACTCCGATAGTTAGTTAAAGAATAATCTGAATCCGAGCCTAACCTGTCTTGGCGGACCGTAATTACCTATTGCATGTGACCTGATGTTATATAAGTCAACACCCTGCTGTCCTACTGACTGGGCCCACTGTTTACCCGGGAAACTATCTAAAAATCCTGTATATCCAGGTTCACCGGAAGTTGGGAATACATCGTTAATCAGTTCCTGATCAAGTACATTGATTGCTAAAATATAAATATTAGCATTCAATTTATCAAAGATCTTGATTGATTTATCTAATTTCAGATCAAGTCTTATGTTCCATGGCGAATATGCTGAATTAAGCGGTGCAACAGGAGTATTTCCGCCCGGTGATGTAACTACCTGAAGAACATCATATGAATTCAAAGATGGAGTATATGGTCTTCCGCTGTTAAAGCTGAACAGAGCATTTATTCCTAATCTTGAAAGTACGCCGCCCCAGAAACCTTTGGGAACATCTGAAGTTCCCCACCTGTAATCAAGCTCAATTGAACCTGTATGTCTCTGGTCATAGTCTAATGCAGTTGGAATCTTCGGCACTTCATCGCCATTATAAGCAATATTACTCTGACTGTTTATATCTGAACCGGTACCGGATGCAAATGATAAACTGTAAGAAATTGTTGCACGAAGTCTGTTGATCCTTCTTAAATCCAGACTGAAATCAACACCTCTTACAATACCAAAGTCTCCATTATCATATATAGCAAAACTGTATGAATTATCCTGAGCTTTTATGTTTCTAGCCTGGATCAAATCAGATGTTTCTTTGTAAAATGCAGTAAGACCTAAAGTAACATAATCTCCTGCAGAATGTTTTAAACCAAGCTCATATGCAGTCGTTCTTTCGGGTTTTAATAACGGATTGTTGAATACTGTAAAATAACCTACGCCGCCATCTGCCAGGTCTCTCAAAACCCTCTGGTTCTGATAAAGATTTTCTAAAGCAGGAAGCTGCAGGAATTTTCCGTATTGAGCATGGAATACTGTTTTTTCTGTGATGGGGAATGAGAATCCGAGTCTTGGACTTACTTCAATTGTTTTTTCAACAGTTGTGTAGTCAGCCTCATTTAAAACACCATCAGGTCCCTTTAAATTCTCATAATCATATGGTACTAATGTATTAGGATCCATATAATCAACCCTTACACCTATATTTGTATTAAAATAGCTGAATTCCATTTTATCTAAGAAATAGAATGCGCCTATTCTGGGTTTTTTAGGTCCTTCTGTAACATTTAATCCGTTTACAATGTAATCTTCTTCAATTTCATTACCATATACATCATATCCGTAAGCATCCATAAAGTTAGAATTTGCTGCATTTTCATCTATAACAGGATAATTAACAACATTACCTGAACCATATTTATTTGGATTAGGCAAAGAACCAAACCCGATAACATTGGCAAGATAATTTCTTACTTTAAACTGTTTGTATTCACCGCCGAATTTTATTTCATGATTACCATATTTTTTTGTTAAAATCTGGTGTGTAAAATTCAGGTTAAAAGATAATGCAGTAGTCTGCTGTTTTTCATATGTACCGCTGACAGTACCGGGGGCTCTGAATACCCTGAAATTAGCAGCTGAAGATACTGTTCCGCCAGGTCCGGAAATTCCGGGAACTGTATTGGTATCGCCATAAGCAATAATTGAAGGATACATATATCCGTCTTTTCCTGGTAAACTTGGAACCAATTCATCTACAAAAAATACACCATCACCTCTTTTATAATCTGATCTTAAATAGGAAGCCTGCAGATCATAAAAACGTTTTTGAACCGAAAAGCTGGTTTATCTTTAAATAACCCTGCTTATTATCGCTTTTTACAAGCGGATTGTGATAAGAATTGAATTTACCAAATGAACCGGTCCATATCCTGGATGTTTCTTCGTTTCCGAAAAATCCACCGGTTAATGTCATATTAAATTTACCTTTGGTAAGCTCGCTGATACTAATTATAGTCTTGCCGGTATAATTATAACCGCTTCTTGAAAAGTTTGGAAGAATTCCGTCTTCGGCCCAAAGCTCTGCTACATCCTGGCTTACCGGCTGATCTACCAGATAGAAATCTCTTTCAAAACTTCCGTACAGCGACCATACTTTCTTTAAATTCTTTGTTGGGATAACAGGTCCGCCTAATGTAACGCTGTAAATGTTATATCCCTGTGATTTAGTGTTAATATAGTCGCCGGCTATAACATCTGAAACAATTTCAACCGACCCTGTATAATTTGACTGAGCAGATTTAGTTGTTACATTAATAACACCGCTAAGAACGTTGCCGTATTCAGCGCTGAAACCGCCGGTAAGTACTGATAATTCCTGCAGTGCGCTGTTTGATACGTTAGCCGTAGAACCCCTGTCGAGCGGATTATTGGTAACAATACCATCGATGATAATTTGAGTTTCACCTGTTCTGCCGCCCCTGATGTTGATATTCTGACCTTTTTCGTCCTGAACAACACCGCTGGTTTTAGCAACAATATTTTCAATACCTTTAATACCGGTATTTTCAATAAATTCAGAACCGATGATTTTACCGCTTCCGTTATCTATTGTTTTTCTTTTTGCAATTATAACTGTAGTATCTATAGAAATCCCTCCAATGCTCATAGTAAAATCGACATTAGATGTGATACCAACACTAACGCTGATATTAGACTGAACCTGGGAATCATACCCTACATACGTACATTTTACAGAATATGTACCGACCGGTACATTTAGAATTGCATACTGACCGTTTTCATCGGTTCCGCTTCTTAATTGAGTTCCCTCAATTTCGACCCTGGCTCCGATCAAAAGTTCCCCTTTATCATCTCTTACAACCCCGGAAATCTTTCCGGTTGTTTGAGAAAAAAGGTCTGCCGCAGTAAAAGCAGATACAAGAAGAAGGGCTAAAAAGAAATGGTTAAATAGCCTCATTAATATTACCTCCGATTTGTTTAAAAAGAGTCCCGAATTTTCCGGGACTCAATTTGTTAAATATATTATTTTACAAGAATCATTTTTTTAGTATCTGTAAAACTTCCGGCTTTAATAGAATAAAAATATATTCCGCTTGCCAGATTTGATGCATTAAATTTTACCTCTTTTATTCCGGGAGCTACAATTTCGTTATTTACCAAAGTAGTTACCACCCTGCCAGTAATATCAAATACTTTCAATTCAACATTGCTTTGGCTGGGCAAATTAAATCTAATTGAAGTTTCTGGATTGAACGGATTTGGATAATTTTGCTGTAAGCTGTATCCTTTTGGAATTTCAGTCCCGATATTAATAATACCTATAACAGATGAATAATAACATAAATAAACCGGTGCTATAATCTGACTTTCAATAGTATTATTAACTCCAAAACCCTGGCATCCTGGTGCCGATGTACTTTGATATACTAATTTTAATCCAGTAGCGGTATTGCCGGATTTGGAAACAGACGGATACATTTCATCCTCTGATGTTGTATTAGTAATATTTTGAGGAGTAGACCATGTCGTTCCTCCGTCAGTAGACTTAGTAGTAAAAATATCAAAGAAATTGAAGCCTTCTGATGATGTATCAGGTCTTGCAACTTCAAATGCTACGTGTATTACAGAACCATCATCTGAGAACCCTATAGAAGGCTTACCAACTATACTTGAATTAACCTGGTATGCAAATCTTAAAGTACCCTGTATTGTGCGCAATCTTGTTACTTCTTTAAATAAATTAGTATCAGAAAGTACGTCAACATTCAGGTAACTTGCAATTCTAACAGGATTTCCGCCATTCAGGTTCGGACTCCATATACAGACATTATATCCTTTTCTGTTTGAATCTAAAAGGGATCCGCCAGGATTCCAATTTCCATATTGAATTGGGGGTACAGTTGTGAATACCAGATACGGATCCTGTGTTCCGGGTTTAAATGCTGCATCCTGATGCCAATATGATTCAGCAGAATCACCGCTTATCATATAATTACTGAGAATCTTTACAGGAGTGGTCCATGTTGCACCATTATCAGTTGATTTCTGGTATCTGAATACGGGCGGACCTTCTCCTCCATTAGCTATGCTTTCGTTTACAAAATTATAAAAACAGGCAAGTGTACTTCCGTTTGGAGATGCATAAACATCATATGATGCAACAGTATTGGAATTTGCAGTTCTGTAAACAAAAACCCTGTTGCCAAAAGTATTTGAAACAGTACTAAACCCCTGATAATATATTGTATCGTTTCTCTGCCAAACACCAGCAACCTGGTTATTATTTATTCTGTCTATAAAGTAATCTGTATTTCCAGCCTGCCCGGTTCCCGGTAAAATATAAGTAGTACCGGTTGCAGCTCCAAGAACTACATCAATTGCTATTCCTCCTGCTCTTAATGTTGGTGCGCTCCATAACCTTCCGCCTGAACCAATTGTTAAACCCGCAGGAGTATTCAGAAAGAATAAATCAGGCCATCTGCTTTTTGTAGCTGTCAGATCAAATCTATCAGGTGATTCCCAAGCTGAAGCATTATTTACACTATAATTGTAAGCAATTCTAACGCTATTACCGCCATTTGCATTTTGTGCTTCAGCAGAATCCAAATAAACCATAGATACAACAACTGTATCTCCTTTTGAAACAATCATATTTAAAGTGTTACCGTTAGTGGCATAATCAGAAAAACCGACCATACCAGGCACTGCATTGGAAGGGACTAATAGAAACGGAGCAGGGATCTCGTTTGCATTTTTATAGAATGAAAACCTGAAATCCTTAACTGTTTCATCTTTATACTGTAAATGTTTGGGTAATCTAGTATAATTGCTGTTTTGCGAATAGAGTACCCCCGTTAAAAATATTACTGCAAATAATATTGTAAACTTTTTGAACATAATGTTCCGAATTTGTTAATTATACAATAAATTTGAAATAAATATAATACAATTAAAAAATGAAGTCAAGTATAAATTAAGAAATTATTAATAGACCACAAATTCAGGCATTGACTTTAATAATGCTTAAAATATAAAAAAAGGGGCAAATTTGATTGCCCCTTTTTGAATTTGTTAAATCTAAAATTACTTCACTAACACCATCTTTTTGGTAGTAGTAAAATCACCTGATTTCAGTGAATAGAAGT
Source organism: Candidatus Tepidiaquacellales bacterium OLB5 (assembly GCA_001567545.1). Lineage (GTDB taxonomy): Bacteria > Bacteroidota > Ignavibacteria > Tepidaquicellales > OLB5 > OLB5. The sequence goes on along the minus strand of LLZO01000084.1, from coordinate 19,815 downwards.
ATACTCCGCTCGGGAAGTTTGATGCATTAAATTCAACTTCCTTTATACCGGCAGTTACTGATTCATTTTTAGCCAGTGTAGCAACCAATCTTCCTGTTACATCATAAACTTCAAGTGTAACAAGTGAAGCTTTTGGTACTGAGAATCTTATCTTGGTAACAGGATTAAACGGATTCGGATAATTCTGCTCAAGAGAGAACCTTGCAGGTACTTCGTTGCTGATATTTGTAATACCAATTGTTGAAGGATCAAATCTTACACGAATAAATCTCTGTTTTGCGAGTGATTCTGCTGCAGGAGGTGTTTGTGTTACGCTGCCTGCAACTGAATCTGACTGGTAAACAAGATTTGCATAATAATATCCGCCAGTCAGATCATTTGTCGGGGATAAGTTGGCAAATCTGTTATCTCTTAACGGAGCTGAAAGATTTGTTAATCTAGTCGGCGGGAATTTCCAGTTAGCGCCGCCGTTTGTTGAAGTAGTTAAGTAAACATCATAATAATGTGAACCTATTGCATCTGTATCAGCTCTTGATACGCCGAATGCCATCATTAAAAGCTGACCGTCCTGTGACCTGGCAATAGAAGGTCTGCAAATTGATGTCATAACATCTGTTGCGCCGCCATTACCATTCTGTGACCAGGTTGAGTCAAACGGTGTAACAACTGCATTTCCGCCGTTTACATCAGGTGCCCAGAAACCAATTGCAGCTCTTAAACCGGGATAATAACCAGTTGCTGTAATACCAAGTAATTCAAATGCAACTTTCGGAGTTGTTCCAACATAAGTCATTGTAACACCTCTTAAGCAGCCAAATACGCCATCAACATATACCGGAGGATTCCAAACCAGAACCGGTGTTGACCATGTAGCACCATCATCAGTTGAATACATGTAATAAACTTTTCCTGAATTTGAAGTAATTACATTATCATTTGCAACATAAACGCAGCCAATTCTTCCGTCGCTGCCTCTTGAGAAGCTGTATGTTTCAGCATTAGCAATATTCATATCTCTTACGAAACCGGAATAAGATGCTGAAGTTACGCTTAAGCCGCGGTTAAAGGAAGTAACTGTATCCAATGCTGTGGAGTTTACTGAACCCATTACAACAAATTTTGTAGAATTTGATAAACTTGATGTAGGCTGAATTCTTCCCCAGATATTCTGCAATGCATTAAAAGGATTCTGACCGGGATCAAGCTGGGTGAAAGTACCTGCACCCGGAGCAACATCAGCAAAAACCTGAAGCCTTACAGGTGCTGAACCAAAATCTGTATGACCGCCGATAATAGCTGTACCATCAGATAAACCGCTGCAGAAACCGAAACCATTGCTGCCTGTAGGCGGGTTTGCACCTAAATCCTGCCATGTAGCACCGTAATCTGAACTGAAACAATAATAAACTCTTCTATCAGTTGCAGGCCATCCGGTTGTTAAATTAACTGTATAAACACAGTGAATATTACCAGGTGTATTAGGATCCTGCCAGATTTGCTGAGGAACGCCATTTGACTGTAAGTCATAAATGGTTTCCGGTCCTGTTCTTACATCTGTAAGACTGAGAACAGAATCTGTGTAATAAATCGGATCCAGGTCGTTCGTGGTCCTGATAACCGGATTTGTGCTGTTAACAACCGGGGTTTCTGAACCGGTTATTACAACATTTGGATAGACTGTATGTTTTTTATCACCGAAATTTTTGAAGGTAAAATTCATCAGCAATCCAATTGCTGCAAATAGCAGGAAAAACATGGAAATCTTTTTGATCATTTTATTCCCTTTCGTTTGTTTATTTAAGAATACCTTAAATTTTATTGCAATATAACAGTTTATTAATATTTTTCAAGTATATTTTATTATCTATATTAATATTAATTAAACCTTGATTATTTGAGTAAAATCATTTTTTTCACACTATTATAGTATTTAGACTCAAATGAATAGAAATATACTCCGCTTGCAAGCCTTGTACCGTCAAAAGAATAATTATATGTTCCGGGGGTCAATTCCTGGTTAAACGAAGATACTTCTCTTCCTATTATATCAAAAACCCTGATTTTTATATTATCCGTTTGAGCAACATCAAATTTGATATTTGTCGAAGGATTAAACGGATTTGGATAGTTTTGATATAAACTGAATTTTTCAGGTATCATCCCCGATATTTGCTGAATACCAATAGTGATAAATTTATTTTTTGCTGTATTAGAGTTTGCAATAAGTTCTGCTTTATCATTACCTTTAACAACTGCAAAACCAACAACAACAGAATCATTATTGTTAATATTCATCGGTCCGGCAGAAATTACGAAGCAGTTGATACCGGGTCCTATTCCGCCGTTAACAATACCGTTGCTCATAGCATCCCATTTTTCCTGTGTGGTAAAACCTGTCAGTACCTCGGTGGCATTTATTCCTTTATAATTAACTGTTTGATTGCTTAGCAGACTTACTCCCAGATACGGGTTTGTTGTTGTATTATTAAATGAATACCCAATTTTATTAACAGTATCAAGCGCAGTATTATTGCTGCTGTTAACACCGTTAGGCGTATAATACATATAAATGCCTGCAAATAGATTAGAAATATTTGCACCGCTGGTATTTTTGATAGTGTATCTTAAAATTATATAATTTGCATCTGGAGCAGAATTCCAGGCATAACTTTCAGATCTGACCGTAACACCAATTTTATTAGATCCAGCGCCGTTATCATTAAAATAGCCTTTACCGTCTTCGTTTGAAAATGTTCCCGGCATCTGAAGTACATATGAGTTGATAGCAGTAAAATCTGTATCAGAAACATTTGCAGGAGCAAAGCCTCTTCTGCATGCATCTGAAACTTTGGTGTTGCTTACTCCAATCATCAGTCCGCCTTCAAGCATTTGATTACCGGTATATCCGGGAATATTAAGACCGCTGCCGTATTGCTGGGTTTTTTTGCCTACTGCACCATCTTTAGTTAAAGATAATTTAAGATTATTTACAGTATGTGTTGCCCAGCCCTGCCTGAATGTAACTGTAAATGTAGCGGTAGCGTTATTTACGTTTGCATTATTGGATGTTCTTAATGTAAATGAAACTGCTTTATCAAACGGGCATGTATTTTTAGCTTTTACTTTGAATGTATTATTTGGTGTTGTTGAATATGTTGTATATGCAGCAAGATTTCCGGCATAAACTGAATCCTGGACTATTTCAACATCAGGATCTGTTGTAGTTAACCGTAATGATACATTATTACCGGCAAACCATGTATTTTTATATGTCATCGTAAATGTAATTTCTTCATTTACATCAAACACTTTATCGTTATTGCCGAGCAATGAATCGCTGGCAGTATTTGAAATCAGCGATACAATAGGCAGATCTGTGACGCATTTAAATGCATTTACCCTTCCGGTTCCAAGTAATCCTATATATGCAGGATTTAAATGATAAATACTATCTACACCAAGAAGTAATCTTTCAACGACCTGGGTATTTGTCCAGCTTGGGTATTTGGAAATTATAAGGCCTACAACTCCGGAAGTTACCGGGGTAGACATTGAAGTTCCGCTGAAATTTGCATATGAATTATTGTAAACAGTACTTAAAATATTATCTCCTGGAGCAATGATATCAACAGTAGAATGATAATTGGAAAAACCTGCTTTTAAATCACCTGAATTTGATGCAGCAACATTAACTACATTATCATACGAACCCGGGTAACGGGGAATATTCTGACCGTCATTTCCGGCAGATGCACAGATTATAACTCCTGCTGCCCATGCATTATTGATAATATTTTGAGTTGCTGCACTGAAAGTTCCGCTTCCGAAACTGCAGTTTATTACATCTGCTCCGTTTTGATAGAGGAAAACTATTCCGTTATTTGAAGCATAAATACCGTTATCGGGAACATCCGGTGCATGTTTACTGATCCTTAATTTTACTTTAAAACCGGGTCCGGAACCGTGTACGTTGTTATTGGTAACCTGAGATGCACATCCTGATACATGTGATCCATGATCACTGCCTCCCATAATATTGGGGTCATTATCGCCATAATAAAAATCCCAGCCTTTAAAATCATCAACATAACCGTTGTTGTCGTTATCAATTCCGTCCTCAGGATCAGCATAATTATATTTAATATTTGCGCCAAGATCCGGATGGTCAAGGTCACTTCCGCTGTCTACAATACCAATTACAACATTAGTATCACCCTGGGTGATATCCCACGCCTGGTAGCAGTTAATTTTTGAAATATGATACTGTAATCCTACAGTCGGGTCATTTGGTATAAATAATGCTTCGTATATAAATTCCGGTTCAGCCCATTCCAGAATATCACTGTTAGATGCCAATACTTCATTGGAAAGATCAGTTGGGTCTATATTACCTTTATACCTTATAGTTACAAATTTATCAAGGTCATCATCCCCGGGCATTCTTTTGCTGATATCAGCTTTTAATGGAAATGGTTTATATACTCGTTCCAGTTCGTATTGCTGAATAACTGCATCAATTCGTGAATTACCGGTAGAGCCTGCAGAAACGTTATTATTCTGCTCTCTGAATTTAATATTTATCATTCCGGGCTGATATTTAGCTCCGTCAGATGTTCTTAAAATTACTCTCTCTCCGATTCTTTTATATTTAAGATCTGCGCTGTCTTTAAAGCTTAAAAATGAAAATAAAAGAGGGCAAATTAAAATCAACCAGTATTTTTTCATCGCTAAAAAAGATTAAATTTTGATTGTGAATATTACAATCTAAATATAAAACTAATCATTTTCAATGCTTTTTTAAAATTTTTCGGATTTTTGTAAGTAAATTTAAAACACCAAAATATTAATGATTTATAAAAATTTACCGGGTTTTTAATGAATTTCTGAAATATGGAAAATATAAAATTATATAATTATTTATTCTGCTAATGATACAATTTTTAAAGTAAACATCTGAAAATTTATATCTGTTTAAGAATCAGCTAATTTGTAAAACTAAAAAATTAAACATAAAGCAATAACTTTAAAGAAAATTTCTTCAGTTTATCATTAACAGTAATTTATTTTTTCTGAATTGATAAACTATACTATAATAACCATATTTGATGTATATGGTTAGGATTTTTGACTGGTTTACTGATAAATTTGAGTTCTTTTTCCTTGAGATAGGAAGGATAACACTGCTTATATGGGGAATAATTATGAGTTTTCCAAGGATTTTAAGGGATAGAAAACTCATTTTAGACCAAATGGAGCATATCGGAGTTGGTTCAATTCCGCTGGTTATTATTATCGGATTTTTTACGGGCGCAGTATCCGCCTGGCAGGCTGCTTACCAGTTTCAGGGTTTCATTTCACTTTCTTACTTGGGTTCTGCTGTTACAAAAGCTATTTTTATTGAGCTTGGTCCGGTGCTTACAGCAATAGTTCTTGCAGGCAGAGTTGGCGCATCAATGGCTGCTGAGCTTGGGACAATGAAAGTTACCGAACAAATTGATGCATTGGAATCACTTGCAATAAATCCTGTTCGTTACCTGGTTATGCCGAGGTTTCTTGCCTGCATAATCATGCTTCCAGTATTAACAATAATCGCAAACTTTATTGCTGTTATGGGTGCATTCGGGGTTTCTTACTTTTTTATGGATGTATCCTTCCAGGTTTTTTTCACAAGCGCAAAAAGAGTATTTGAGTTTAAAGATATTGCAGGAGGATTAATAAAAGCATTCTTTTTCGGGGCATCAACATCAATTTTAGGCTGCCATGTAGGCTTAAGCACACAGGGCGGAGCGCAGGGAGTAGGAAATTCTACTATCCGTGCATTTGTTCTTGCAGCTGCAATGACACTGATTCTGGATTATGTTTTATGGACAACAATATTTGGATAATATCTTACTCGCAAGGTACATTAATGTTTGGAATAGTTCCTGAACAATTTAATGTATAATTTACTGAAGTATGACAGCTACTATTACAATAAATACTTACTAAATATGATTGACCATTAAAATTACCACAACATTCAAATTTACCATCACTTCTCGTATTCGTAGAACATATTACAGAAAAGCCATCAGATATAGTCACTATACAATTTACTGCTGGGCCTCCTTGAGTGGTTGCACTACCGGTTACACAACATGGGTCATTTGCGTTTACCTCATTGAATTCAAAGGAAAATGCCATTAAAAAAATAATTGGAATAATAATAAAAAAATATCTGATTAATATTCTGATATTCATTTTACTCTTTAAAAAATTGTACATTAATATTTATTTATAAGTATATAAGTTTATTTTTAAAAAAGCAATATATTTGAATTAATTAAATTTTAATTTTTATTAATTTTTAAGACATAATTGAAAAATACTACATTTAAATTTTTATAAATGAAACCAAAGAAAAAAATATTTAAAAGTAATATTAAATTATTAGAGCTGATAATTCTACTTTTTATTTGCATTTTAACATATTACCAGACCACAAATTTTTCATTTACAAACTGGGATGATGAAATTGTATTATTAAACAATCCTGCTGTAACATCACTTTCTTTTGGTAATATTTTATCAATTTTTCAGTCTTTTACAAATTATCATTACCAGCCACTAGTTAATTTAACTTATGCAATAGAATATTATTTAAAAGAATTTGATCCATTCATTTATCATTTAGATAATCTGATTTTATTTGCAATAACCTCAGTATTAGTGTATTTATTTTTATTTAAATTAACAGAGAATAAAATTGTTTCATTAATTGCTGCAGCATTATTTGCTACACATCCGCTACATGCTGAATCGGTATCCTGGGTTACAGAAAGAAAAGATATGCTTTTCGGTATGTTTTTTATTTTATCAGCTTATCTTTATATCCTTAAGAAAAGAAATTCTGCAAAAGATTATGATATATTCATTTATATTAGTTTTATATTAGCTTGTTTTTCCAAAGCTACAGCTGTAACGCTTCCTATTATACTTTTGCTGATAGATTACTTTATTGATAATAAAATTTCCATTAAAAATTTTAAGGATAAACTGCTTCTATTTGCCACAGGTATAGTATTTGGTTTAATTAATATTATGGCACAATACCAAACTATTAATAGGTCTGTTATTCTGGAACTCCCCAACCTGTCTTTTTTGGAAAGGGTCCTTGTAATTTCACACAATTATATTTTTTATATTTACAAAACTGTGTATCCATTCAACCTTAATGCTTTTTATCAGTACCCTGATTTTGATGGCAATAATATACCGTTGATATATTATATATCGCCCATATTTATTATTGGAATTTTTACTGTTGTTTATTATACCAAGAAATATTTCGGGAATAAATTAATTTTCGGAATATTATTTTATTCAACTACAATTATTCCTGTTTTACAAATAGTTCCGGTTGGAAGAGCTATTACTGCTGATAGATTTGCATATATTCCGATACTGGGAATATTATTTATTGTCTCGGTATTATTATATGAATTTTATACGAGATATTTTAAGACAATTCTGCTGAAAAGGTTAGCCGCAGCGTCACTTACTGCTATCATTATAATTACAGGAATCCTTGCTAAAAATGAGAGCTATAAATGGGAAAACAGCAGTACCTTATACAGTGATATGATAAAAAAGGACAGCAGTAATTTTATCGGATATAATAACAGGGGGACTGTATATTTTAATGAGAATAAGCTTTCAGAAGCGGAAAATGACTTTATTAACGCAATTAAGTACAATCCGGAATATTCACAGGCATATAATAATCTTGGGCTCTTAGAAAATAGGAAAAAAAATTATGAAAAAGCTATCGGATATTTTGAAAAAGCAATTTCGATGAATAACAATTTCGCAGAAGCATATTTTAATGCAGGAAACTCATTTTTTAATATGAATAATCCGGATACAGCAATAGTTTATTACAGAAAAGCTATTGGTATAGATCCTGGATTTGCCGCTGCATATAATAATTTGGGAAAAACACTGGCAATGAAAGAGATGTATATTGAATCAATTAATGCTTTTAAACAGGCAATTGTAAATGATGATAAATATTCTTCAGCTTACTACAATCTTGGTTTAACTTATCTTAAAACAAGACAAAATGAAGCTGGAATAAACAATATGATAACTGCAGCGAGGTTAGGAAACAGTGATGCAATAAATTTCTGCAATACCAATAATATAACCTGGCAGAAGTAATATATTTAATACATCTCTACCAGGTTTCTAGCCATTATCATTTTTTGTACTTCACTGGTACCTTCGCCAATAGTTGTAAGCTTTACATCTCGGTATAACTTTTCAACGGGGAACTCTTTAATAAATCCGTAACCGCCATGTATCTGTACAGCTTCATTGGTAGCCTTACAAGCTATTTCACTGGCATAATATTTGGCAAGAGATGCAGCAAATTTAAAATCTTTGCCCTCATCTCTTAAAATTGCAGCCTTGTAAGTTAAAAGCCTGGCTGCTTCTACTTCTGTTGTCATTTCAGCAATTTTAAACTGTATTCCCTGAAATTCTGATAATGATTTACCGAATTGTTTGCGCTGCTTAGCGTATTTAATGGAATGATCAAGTGCAGCCTGTGCAATTCCAACAGAAAGTGCAGCTATAGATATCCTGCCTCCGTCAAGTATCTGCATGCACTGCTTAAATCCTTCACCCTCTTTTCCTATTAAATTGGCAGCGGGAACTTTACAATTATCGAATATCAGCTCGCAGGTATCACTTGCTCTCATTCCAAGCTTGTTCTCTTTTTTGCCTACGCTGAAACCTTCAAAACCTTTTTCAACAATAAATGCAGATATCCCTTTGGCACCTTTGGATTTATCGGTGATAGCAGTAACAACTGCTGTTTCACCAACACCGCCCTGTGTAATAAAATTTTTACTTCCGTTCAGAATATAATAATCACCTTCTTTAACAGCAGTTGTTGCCATGCCGGCAGCATCGCTGCCTGAAACATTTTCTGTAAGACCCCAAGCACCCAGTTTTCTACCTGATGCAAGGTCAGGGATATATTTTTTCTTAAGTTCTTCATTACTGAAAGTATAAATATGGTTCGTGCATAACCCGTTATGCGAAGCTACTGTTAAGCCTACAGATGAATCAGCCCGTGAAATTTCTTCCACAATAATAGCATAATCTAATATGGAAAGATTTGAGCCCTCGTATTCTTCCGGGAACATAATACCCATAAAACCCATTTCTCCAAGCTCTTTGGCAATTTCCCAGGGGAACTCCGATGTCTCGTCATATTTCATTACGACCGGCGCTATCCTGTTCTGTGCAAAATCCCGAGCCAGTTTCTGAATCTCTAAATTGCTTTCTGATAATTTAAAATCCATGTTTACTATATATTAATTTATTAATTTCAAGTTTTAATGGAACAGCTCATCCACAAAATCGTATGGGGTAACTTCACGTTCTGAAATTTTGTCTATTTTACTTTCAAGCTTATTTTTCCTGTCGTTTGTCCAGAACTTATTTTCAAGTTTATTGTTTACAAGCTCGTTGATCTGTTTCAGCAGGTTTTCTTTTCTTTTCCGTGCAAGCTTTCCGTTTTTTTCCAGGTATGTTTTATGTCTGATAATAAAATCATAAAGTTCATCTATACCTTTGTTCCTTGAAGCAACAGTTTTTATTACCGGCACTTCCCTGTCGCTTTCTTTTGTCATTTTTAAATGAAGCATAGTCCTTAATGCTACGCCAAGTGCTTCGGAGCCGTCCCTGTCAGATTTATTTATTACAAATATATCGCCGATTTCCATCAATCCCGCTTTCATTGTTTGAACAGCATCGCCGGATTCCGGAACAAGGATAACAATAGTAGTATCTGCAGTCTGTGCTATATCAAGCTCGCTTTGCCCTACACCAACTGTTTCTATTATAACAAAATCTTTGCCGCTGGCATCAAGTATTTCGCAGGCTTCTTTTGCTTTTTTTGAAAGTCCGCCCAGGCTGCCTCTTGTAGCCATTGAACGGATGAACACATCGTTATCCGTACCTGATTCCTGCATTCTGATTCGGTCTCCAAGCAGCGCACCGCCTGTAAAAGGGCTCGTCGGGTCAACAGCAATTATACCGATCTTAAATCCTTTTTCCCTCAAAACTTTTGTCAGTGCATTGGTTATAGTACTTTTACCGGCACCCGGCGGACCTGTAATTCCGATTAAATATGCCCTTCCGGTATTTTTATACAGCTTTTTTAAAAGCTCGCCAGCCTGTTTTGATTCATTTTCAACAAGTGAAATTCCCCTTGCAACAGCAGTCTTTTCACCTTTCAGTATTTTTTCAGCTAAATTATCTAACAACTTGTTTTTTACTTACTGTTTTTAAAAAATTCCGTTGTAATTTTTAGTCCGGTTTCTATATCTGTTTCCGGTCTCCATCCAAGCTCTGTACTTATTTTTTCAAAACTCAGAACTGAACGCATCTGCTCGCCCAGCTTTGCCGGCCCGTGCTTTTCTTCGAAGCTTGTTCCGGCATAATGATTAATTCTGTCAAAAATATAATTTACGTCAGTTTCTTTTGTTGTTGATATATTATATATTTTGGGTCCTTTTGCATCAAGTGCAAGCACATTTGCATTAACAACATCTTTAACAAAAACATAATCCCTTGTCTGTTTACCGTCACCGTTTATCAGCGGCTGAGTGCCACCTAAAATTTTATCAGTAAATATTGCAATAACTCCGCATTCACCGTGCGGATTCTGCCGCGGACCGTAAACATTGGCATATCTTAATACAATATAATCCAAACCATAAACCAGGTTATAATAATATAAATATTTTTCTACACAGTTTTTATTAATACCATAGGGAGCGCTTGGTCTAACAGGATGCTCCTCATCTGCGGGAAAGTAATCATGCTCTCCGTAAATTGCGCCGCCTGTTGAGGCAAAAATAAATTTTTTTACCCCGTTTAGCCTTGCATTTTCAAGAAGGTTAACTGAACCTGCTATATTTACATTAATATCAAATTTCGGGTCTTCTACGGATTTCCTGAGATCTATCTGCGCAGCATGATGGTTAATTATATCAATTTGATTTTCTTTGAACACCCTGGAAATATCTGTATCACAGATATCCATCTTATAGAATTTTGCTTTGGGGTTTATGAACTCTTTAACCCCGGTTGATAAATTATCAACAATAATAACATTGTGGCCTTTATCAATATAAGCATCAGCAATGTTTGAGCCAATAAAACCGGCGCCGCCGGTAACCAGTATATTCATAATTATTTAAAGACCTTTAAGTCCTATATCCTCTCTTAAATATTTATTTTCAAATTTAATTCTTTCGGCATTGTGATATGCAAAATTTATTGCTTCTTTTAAACCAATCGGTGAAAACCCGGTTACATTTAGAACTCTGCCCCCGTTAGTTAGCAGTTTACCGTTTTCTTCTCTTGTACCGGCATGAAATACAATTGCTTCACTGCTGATACGGTCCAATCCTTTAATTTCCTTTCCGGTCTCATATTTATCCGGGTAACCTTCAGATGCAAGAACTACTGTACAATAATAATTTTCGTTCAGTTCAAGTTTATAGCTTTGTATATTACCGGATGCTGAGGCAATGAACATATCGCAAAGATCGCTTTTAATTTTTGGCAGCACAACCTGTGTTTCCGGGTCGCCAAAACGTGTATTGAACTCAATTACATACGGGTTATTGTTTTTATCTATCATTAACCCGCAATACAGGCAGCCGCGGAACTCACTTCCCTCAGCTTTCATATACTTTATCACAGGTTCAATAACCCGGTGTTTTATCTTACTCATTGTTTCGTGTGATACAGCTTTTTCTGCCGGGGCATACGCTCCCATACCGCCCGTATTCTTTCCTGTTTCTCCTTCACCTATCTTTTTATGATCCTGTGAAGCAGGAAGAACTAAATAATTTTCACCGTCGCAAATTGCAAAAACAGATGCTTCAGTCCCTTCGAGAAATTCTTCAATCACAATATTTTCACCGGCAGAACCGAATATTTTATCACTGAATAATTCCTTCACTGTTTGTTTAGCTTCATCCTTATCCTGGCAAATTATCACTCCTTTGCCGGCAGCCAGGCCATCTGCTTTAATTACAAGGGGATATTTGGCAAACTCAATATATTCATTAACTTTAGCTTCGTCATTCAGGTTAAATGTTTCGTATTCGGCTGTTGGTATATTATTACGCTTCATGAAATCCTTCGCGAAAATCTTGCTGTGCTCCAATCTAGCAGCGCTCTTTTGGGGACCAAATATCAACAAACCGTTTGCTGTAAATAAATCCACGATTCCTTTTTCCAGCGGCACTTCGGGACCCACAACTGTAAATTCAATTTTATTTTCCTTTGCAAAAATCAAAAGACCATCAATATCATCTGCCTTAATATTCACACCTTTTGTTGTCTTATTTATTCCTGCATTACCGGGTGCGCAGAAAATTTCTGTAACCCTGGGTGATTGTATAAGTTTCCAAACTATCGCATGCTCTCTGCCTCCTGAGCCAATTACAAGAACTTTCATTATGATGATACCTCTTCAAGTTTTAAAAGCATATCGAACTCATTAGCCAGCTTTTCTGCAAGTCTTTTTCTGTCATACATTCCGGTAACCTGGCTGTTTGGTACAGGCATAGTGCCGGCTTTAAAATTATTGTAAAATTTTATAATAGCTTCAGCAATGGCATTACTGTCCTCAGGTTCTGTAAGTATTGCAGCACCATGCATATCAAGAGATCTTCTTGCAACTCCATCAGGAACACATGCCAGAACCGGTTTATTAGCGCCGAAATATTCATACAGCTTTCCGGTTGAGTGCAGGTCGCTTGCGCTGCTTTTATTTATCATCATCCACAGTACATCGCTTTGGCTTAACAAATTTGTGCAGGCAGAGTGCTCTACATAACCAACTAAATTAACGGTGTTATTTAATCCAAGCCTTGTGATATATTCTTTATATTCTTCAGGAAATGTTCCGATAAAACAGGCTTCGACGTTTTCCTTGATCTCAGGGTTTTTCTCTGTTGCTTTTTTCAAACCGTCAAGAAAGTATTTGGGAGTATAATAATTTAAAAAGCTTCCTGAATATGTAATCCGCATCCTGTTATTTTTTCCGGCAGCACTGTTATTATTAAAATCATCTGGGTCATATCCCTGCGGGATAACTGATACTTTTTCATCTTCAACAAACGGATAACGTAAATGGATAAGCTCTTTTATCCTGTCGTTAATTGTAACGATCTTATCGGCATTTTTAAGAACCCCGGTTTCCATTTTTTTATGTTTGCTTTTATGCAGTGGTGTTGGATAATAATTATTCGGGCAGTCTATCCATGAATCTCTGTAATCAAGCACAAGCGGCAAACCGAACTTATTTTTAAGCTCACATGCAATTAAAAAATCTGTATACGGCGGAGCCGTTGCGTAAATCAGGTCAATTTTTTCATCAGTAATAATTTTTGAAGCAAGCTCTACTGCTGCTGATTTCCAGAATATCTTTGAATCCGGAATTAAAAATGTCTGGGAAATATTGCTTAACAGCTTACGGTTAGAATCATTTTTGAACTTAACTACTTTATGTCCGTTAGAATTCTTTTCACCATTACCATTCTTTCCGGTACGGTAAATTTTTACACCTGCGTTTTCAACTTCGTGAAGCAGGCAGTAATCGCTTGCCAGATAAACTTTTGGATTAATAGTCAGTACATAAGGCTGCCAGTTAAAATGACCAAGGTATTTTGCAAACTTTGCTGTCCGCTGCACACCTCCCATACCCATCGGGGGAAAATAATATGATATTATTAATACTTTATTCAATAATTAGTAATTTTTCCAAAAAAACCGAATTTTTGAGTAATTTCAAAGTTACTAAAAAATTGAATTCCATTCAATTTATATAATTATGCACCTAAATATTAAAATACTGTAAATGGAACAATTGCTTCAATAGTTAAAAGAAAAGGCAGCCTTGTTTGAGGCTGCCTTTTAATGAACGGATTCCAAAATTTGTAACCACCAGTGTTACAATTTTTTATCCATTCGGGAAATTAGAAGCAATACAAATGAGTTTATTACTGGGGATAATATACTCTTTAAATTCCCGGTGAACCTTTTTGAAATTTATGAATCAACGGTCATATACCGTGTTCATTAATGTATACTTCAGTAACCTGTTATTTCAGATAACGTCTGTATTCATATTTCAATGTTGTAATATATGTACAGGCTCTAACCCCGCACGTATATTTCAGCTCAGTTCACCGGGTATAATTAAAATATATATAATATTGATAGTTATTACAAAGAACTGATTTCGTTTTACCAAATTACAATTTATATGCCAGAAAATAATCAGAATTATAATAGTGTAAATGTATATAAAAATTTTCTTCCGGTCATATCTGACAACACTATAAAGACAGTTATGTCAGTACCGGGATAAATTTACATAAAAACTTTTTATTTCAATAATCCAGCTTTTCCTGTTTACTGAAGATGCAGGGTTATTTATTTTCTGTCACCTGTTAAAAATTTAATTTATGTGATTTTTATAAATTTATATTATCTTTGTAAAAATTATTAATAATAATTATCTAAAAATTTTGATATTTAAGCTTCACATACCAAAATATCCGCTAAACCTTTTTATAGAAAGCTTTATTTATTACAAAGATTACAACCCTGTTCATAGTGTTGACCGCTTTCTGCCTGACGGAAACATAAATGTTGTTATAGACCTTACCGATTATCCAAAATTTATTTACGATAATCACACATTAAAGGAAATTCAGGCTTGCAGAAACGTATGGTTTTCCGGTATCCGCAGCAGGTACATTACAATTCCCTCAGGCAGAGACAGCGAAATGTTTATAATCAATTTCCATAAAGGTATGGCTTACCCTTTCGTTGAAATGCCGCTAAATGAACTGACTGATTATGTAATAGACGGCGAGCTTGTGCTTACTAATAAAATACTTAACTTAAGGGAAAAATTACTCGTTATTTCTGATATTGATAATAAATTCCGTTACACTGAAAAAATTCTTATAAAAACATTCGGCAGCAGACTGAAAATGAATCCATTTATAAATTTTGCTGTAACAGCTATAACAAATGCTCCGGAGAAATCAGCATTAAATGAAATTGTAAACAATTGCGGTTATTCACAAAAGCATTTAATAAAAATATTTAAGGAACATGTTGGATTGACACCAAATGCTTTCCTGAAAGTGATCAGGTTCCAGAAAGCTGTTAACAGCATAAGTAAAGGGAAATTTACCGACTGGTCTTCTGTTGCATATGACTGCGGATATTATGACCAGGCACATTTTATAAATGATTTTAAACAATTTTCAGGCTTCACCCCTCGGGAATATACTCAGCAGAAAAGCGAATTTACAAATTATATTGCTGTTGGCTGAGTTACATTTAGCTTTACTGCAGGTAAATTTTTTCCAATACAAACAAATTACGGTTAATTATTTTCGTTAAAAAAACTATGGAAAACATCTATATCAATCATTTGGCTGTTTTAGTTTGTGCATTTTTAAATCTGGCATTGGGAGCATTGTGGTATTCGCCGCTTTTATTTTACAAGGCCTGGATGAAAGAAAACAACTTTACTGATGCAAATGTAAAAAATGTAAATCCTGCAAAGACATACTCCCTGACAGTAATTTTATCACTGATAATCTGTTACAATCTTGCATTTTTCCTTGGTGATGCAAAAACAGATATGATGTGGGGACTCACGGCAGGATTCCTTGCAGGGTTTGGATTTTCTGCACTGATTTTTACCGTTATTGCTCTTTTTGAAATGCGTTCATGGAAATATATATTGATAAACGGAGGTTATATTATAATTTATTTTTCATTAGTTGGTTTAATTTTAGGAGCATGGAGATAATTTATGGCAAAAACATCAGGTGAAATTGAAAAAGAATTCCTTGATAGCGCAAAGGAAAAAACAGGAAAAAGTATTAATGACTGGCTGAGCCTTATTAAAAAATCCGGTATAGAAAAACGAAACGATATACTGGAATGGCTGAAAAAAGGCCACGGAATCAACCATATGCACGCACAGCTTATTACAGGTATTTATCTGAACAACGGCAAACCTGTGTATATTGATCAGGATAACCTGCTTGAAAGCCAGTTCACTAAATTTCCTGAAATGCGGAAACTGTTTGATGAATTATCGGAAAAAATTACCGGAAACTTTGCAGGCACACAATTAATTCCAAAAAAAACTTATCTTTCATTCACTGCGGTAAGGGAATTTGCTGCAGTTAATGTAAAAAAAGGCATGCTGCGGCTTGGAATGGATCTTGGTGATTTGCCGTATAATGAAAAGATACAAAAATCAAAATTAACCGGACCAATGCCAAGAATTTCTCATATGGCAGAAATTACCGAAATCAAACAGCTAGATAAAGAAATAATGAAATTACTTGAAACATCTTATAACAGAACACATAAAAAATGAAATTGAATAAATTCAGAATATCTGCTGTAATCCTGATAACACTCATTTCTGTTTTACACAGCAATGCTCAGAATTATACAATAGCATATAACGTTCACATTCCTGATACAGCCAGGGATGATTATGATATATTTACGATGAACATGGATGGAAGCGGTAAAAAGAATATTACAAATAACTTTGATGTTGCATGGACGTATTATGCTTATAAAAACAGGCTGTTCTTTATAAGCGACAGGGATACCTGCTACCGCTGTTTTTTTCTGTATGAATGCGATTCTGACGGAAAAAATATCAGGAAAGTAAGCGGACTTCAGCTTGAAGACAGCTGGATGAGCAGCAGGAATAACGGGGAAGAAATGATAGTTACCGGCAGGACCGGTTCGGTAAGATACCAGCTGTTTATTATTAAAACTATTTCAGGTGAATACAGACAGATTACAAATGATACCGCTGCAATGCATTTTGACCCGTGTTTTTCGCCGGACGGCAGACAAATAGTTTTCAGTTATAAAAAGGAAAAAAGAAATAAAGGTACGCATGAAGAATTATTTCTTATGAATGATGACGGAACGGGCATGACACAGGTAACACAATATCCTGAAGATAATCCATCAGCAAAGGAATACGGCTACAGGGCAGGTGCATCAAAATGGCACCCGACTGAAAATTTCATTACATATGTTTCAAAACAGGACGGGAGGCATAGTATTTTTGCCGTTACTCCCGATGGCAAAAAAAGCTGGAAACTTACTGATAACACTATAGCTGAAGGCTGGCATGACTGGAGTCAGGACGGCAAGTGGCTGGTTTTCAACAGCTCTGACCCCGAAGAAACACAGTTCCATATAACATTGATGAATTGGGTAACAAAAGAACAGAAACAACTTACCGATATTACTTATAAGTCACAGCTTTCACCGGTGTTTATAGAAAAGAAAAGTTTACTTAAAAATTAAGAGACGACCTGCTGAGCCGTCTCTTTATTATCTTTTTTCGGATTTTCTTACCTAATAACCTACTTAACTACTCACCTACTTACCTACTTACCTTTTAACCTTCTACAACATTTTTTCCATCACATACATCTTAATCTTATCTTTATGAATCCGTTCCTGCTGCATGCTGTCGCGGTCGCGGATTGTAACTGTATCATCTTTTAATGTATCATAATCAATGGTAACACAAAACGGAGTTCCGCATTCATCCTGCCTGCGGTAACGCCTGCCTACGGCACCTGAATCATCATAAAACACCTTAAATGTTTTCTGCAGGTCATCAGTAATAGCCCGTGATAGCTCCTGCAGCCCGTCTTTATTCACCAATGGAAATACAGCGCATTTAATTGGTGCAAGCTTGGGATGAAAATGCAGCACAGTGCGCGCTTCTGATTTTCCTTCGCTTGTCGGAGCGGTATCTTCATCATAAGCATTGCAGAGGAAAGCCATAAATCCGCGCGATGCGCCCGCTGATGTTTCAATCACATAGGGAATAAACCTTTCCTTTGTCTGGTCATCAAAATAATCCAGCTTTTTGCCGCTGAACTTTGTATGCTGGCTTAAGTCATAGTCACTTCGGTTGTGGATTCCTTCAATTTCCCCAAAGCCAAAAGGAAACTTAAATTCAATATCAACAGCAGCTTTAGCATAATGCGCCAGCTTATCAGCGGGATGCGGAGCAAAGTTCAGGTTTTCCCTTTTAATACCAAGCTCCTGCCACCACTGTATGCGGCGTTCTTTCCACTCATTATACAGCACATCATCACTGCCGGGTTTAACAAAATACTGCATTTCCATTTGTTCAAACTCGCGTGTGCGGAAAAGGAAATTTTTGGTGTTAATTTCATTGCGGAAAGCCTTTCCTATCTGCGCAATACCAAACGGCAGCTTCTGCCGGGTTGATTCCTTTACATTATTATAATTCACAAAAATTCCCTGCGCTGTTTCGGGTCTAAGGTATGCAATTGAATCAGCGCTTTCAATTGCGCCCATGTATGTTTTAAACATCAGGTTGAATTTGCGTGCTTCGGTGAATGTACCGGTGTTTCCGCAGCTTGGGCAGGTAATTTCAGAAATAAACAGATTAATGTTATCTGCAAAATAATTATTTATGGAATCCTGGTTTGCTGATGCATCTTCATAACCCAAAACGGTTTTTATTTTATCTTCAATATGCTTTTTGTTCTTTTTGGTGAGCATTTCAAAAAGCAGGTCAACCCTGTAACGCGCCTTGCATTGCTTGCAGTCAACCATCGGGTCGGTGAAATTTTCCACATGCCCTGAAGCTTCCCACACCTTAGGGTGCATCAGGATTGATGCATCAAGTCCTTCAACATCATCGCGGAACGTCATAGCCTGCCACCATGCCTGTTTGATGTTATTAAGCAGCTCAACGCCAAGCGGACCGTAATCCCAGCAGCCGTTCAAACCGCCGTAAATTTCAGATGACTGGAATACAAACCCGCGCCTTTTGGCAAGTGAAACGATCTTATCCATTGCTGCGGCTCCGCCGCCTGTTTGCTTACTTTCTGACTGCTTATTCTTCTGTTCCTGACTCATTTATAATATTTATTATTAAAATTTTACGTAAAGTGCAAAGATAACTGTTTGAAAAATATCAAAAAATGGTGAAGCAAATACCAATCGTGAAACGTGAAATGCGAAACGTGAAATGTGACACGTGAAACGTGAATTATCAAAAGGGTTAGCTAATTTAAAATATTCAAATGAAATCCCTTACTAATAAAATCAAGTAAATCAGGTAAATCAGGGTAATCAATGTCTATTCCACTATAATATCAGTCTTATCCTTTGGATTAAAATAAACAGTCACATTATCACCTTTCCTCGGAATATTTACTCTGGATACCACCATTTCAACCTGTGCATCAAATGAAGGCTCGCCCGGCGGCATAACTTCAAGAAATAATCTGACCATCGGGTTTTTATTTACCGTGATGTTCATATCTTCAACTTTTAATATTTCGGCTTCACACTTAACGCCTTCTTTTTTCAGCCGTTTTATCTTTTCTTCATCGTGACCGGTTAATTTATTAACTTCTTTTTCAACAATATTGCATGCTGCTGCTGCAAACAGCAGGATAATTATACTTATCAGATATTTTATGCTCATTTTTTTATTATAATATTTTTACTAAAATAATTTAATTTAGATTAATAATCTATAATTTGAATATAATATTCAATGTTTCATTATTGCAGATATTTACATTTCGCTCCTGACGGAGCTCTGAAATTTGGGTTTATAATTTCTACAAACATGCCGCTCCTACCGGAGCTAAATTCATTCAGAATATTTGCTCCCCTCTC
>LLZO01000083.1 GCA_001567545.1 Candidatus Tepidiaquacellales bacterium OLB5 | reverse complement strand
TAGTTCAGTAAATCAGAACTTGTCGAGTTTTTGAATGTACAGTTACTTATTTCAACTGCGCCGGGTGAGCCGAAAGGATCATAATTATCAGTTATATTTATACCGTTTACTGCGTTTTGGAATGTACAGTTCTTTAATGTATCGTAAGTAATACCGTCAAGATAAATACCGTCCCAGGTTGAATCTGCTTCCAATGATGAAAATATTGAACTGTCTGCAAAAATTCTTGCTCCATCTGTGAATACAAGTTTAGAGTTAGTACCAAACTTAATTTGTGTACCCGGTTTCATCTCAAGATTAGTGCCATTTCCTTCAAAAATAACCGTGCTCCCAGAAGGAAGTTCCCAGCAGGCAGAATCCTGCAGCACTACTTGAGTACTATCTCCTATAACAAAATCCTGATAATCTGCACATCTTAATCTTCCTTCAAATATAATTCTGCCTGCGCCAAGTATTCTACCGCCATAATTACACAATAAACCACCAGGCTTAACTCTGACTTCAGCAGCGCCATAAACCAACAATGTACAATTTGAATTTATGTTTAACCTTGCTTGGTTTTCAATTATGCACTTAGCACCAACACCTATATCTAGCCTAGATGAAGTCAGAAGATTTAAGTTCGTATTTGGATTACTCATAAGTGTCAATATTGTGCTATTATTCATTTTAAAAATCTTATTGCTTACAATGTTTGCAGTATGCCCTTGGTCTATTGTCAAATTTACGAAGCATACATTTGGGTCAAAATGCTGAGGTAGTCCTTGATAATTAACTCCATCTATCGGGAAAAATAAATATGCATTATTTCTTTCATTAGTAGTTTTAAAATTTCCTTTATTTTGTATTCTTTCATTAACATCCCATTGCGTTTGACTTTGTACAGCCATAACCTGATACCAAATTCTAATATTTCTCGAAATCGAGGGATGAGAAATAGGTATTTCATTGATACTATGCTGAAATCTTACTGTAATATTCTGATTGGAATAAAAAGATATAAAGATATCGTTCATAAACGTAGTTCCACTATAAGGCAAATCCCAGTCACTGTAGTCTACTATGACCTCATCAATTAAAGCATTAGCCTCTTGATTATCATTATTCCATTCCCAAAATTCAATTTTGTATCTTCCTAAACCAAATATGCTATCATTATTCAAAATGGGATTACTCTCTAAGTCCCATGTCAAATAAAACTGACTTATTGAAGTACCAACTTTCTTAGGTAATGTTTTTTCACCGCCTAATAGAAAATTATCACTACCCGGAAAATCATTAACAGCCTCAGGTGAATATCTGTAATCTTTTATACTGGGACTACCGGGAATTTCTTTGCCGTTAAAAATTGCGCCAATGGGCTTATAAATTACTTTTATGTCTTGGGTTGTACTGTAATTATATACATGAATCTCAGCAAAGTCAAGTGGCGGATCATCATCAGCGAATGTAACTCTTGTTAAAATTATGAATAATAAGAGAATAAATATGAAGGTATTTTTTGTTTTCATGTCATTAAATATTAATTTTTTAATGTTGGTTATTTAATTAAGGCTATCTTAATGCTCATATTATAATCTTTACCATTTGATAAAGTCACAAAGTATATACCAGATGGATATTTTTCTCCATTTAAGTCGTATGTATAAATACCTGGTAAATATGACATATTTACAAAAGTTTCTAGTTCCATACCAAGTATATTATAAAATTTAATTGTTATATTTGAAGTTACGGGGATTTCAAATTGTATTCGAGTTAATGGATTAAAAGGATTTGGATAGTTTTGCAGCAGTTTGAATTCTCTTGGAATATTACTTGTATTTATATTAATGCCAATTGGATCAATTTCTCCAAATTTGTTTGTTTTTAAAGCATATAATAAACTTGGTGGGTCAGATTTAGCAAACGATGAATACGAATACGCTATGCCTGTAACAATATAACCGCTATCGCTGCAGTTATCAATTGCCCAGCCGAAAATATCAAGAGTATCTTTCTTGAATTTTTTCTCCCAAATTTTATTCCCAACTGAATCTATATTGAGCAAGAAAACCTTGGCTGTATCAAACAAAGGAAAGTTTACGTTTAAACCAGAAATAATATAGGAATTCTGAAAATTATTCTTAACAACACAGTCACCATCGAAAATATTATAAAATGAATTTGTGTCACCATATATTTTTGACCACAAAAGGTTACCCAAACTATCAGTATTAACAAAAAACAGTTTTATGTCGTTATTTGTATAGTAAACTTCTCCAATTATAAAGAAACCAGAAGAATTAGTCTGGAATACTACATGACCCAATTTGAACAAATTTGGATTAGCATACTCTTTAGTCCAAAGGGTATCACCATTAGAATTAGTTCTCACCAGATAAATCTGTGGATTATTGCCTGATCTAATACTCCCAGTAAGAATAAAACCATTATTTGTTAATTGTTTTACATGTACAAGTGATTTATTGCCTGTTTGTGGTCCTATAGATTTAGACCATATTTTTTTTCCATTATTGTCGAATTTAATATAATATGCTGACCTAAAAGTAGGATTATTAATCTCAAGCCAGCCTGCGGATACATAATTACCGTCATTAGTTTTGTTTAAATGCATTGGATGAATTTCGTAACCCGGTTCTGTCAATATCCTTGTCCAGATTGTATTACCGTTCGGGTCAACTTTAACAACAAACATATCCAATGCGTAACCTACTGCTATATAATTTCCGTCATTTGATTCAATAATGGAATTCATTTCTAGCACAGGGTAATTGCGTACCCAAACAGTATCTCCAAATTGATTTAATTTAGCAATGAATCCATAACCTGTCCTGCTTCCGCAAATAATAAAATTCCCGTCAGTGGTTTGCTTTACGCTTTGCCCTCGTATAAACGGCGAGTATAGATGCGTTTTTTCCCAAGTAATTGTTTGCCCAAAACAATTGCATGCTAACAAAACAAATATAACAATAGCTAAACCGGCATATTTTAGCGGATTTTTAATAGATTTCAACTGATTATTAAATTTTTCTTGCATAATTATTACTTTTAATTAAATTCTTTCGCAGGAATTAAACTTTCAAAAATGAAAGTTTAGTGAATAAGTTTAATTAAAATAATACACTTTTTGGCTTTTTGCAATATTAAAGCAAAAAAATAAATGCGCTTAATTTAAAAATTATTTAATTTTAGCGGAAAATCAGCATCAAGGCTCGGGTAACTATAGTTAGCTATGGTATTTATAGATTCATTACAAATATAATACACCAATTAAGGCAGAACAATGATTTGCGTCATAAAACATATTTACAGCAAATACCATTTATTATATAATGATTTTAAAGTATTTTTAAGATTAACTGTAATTATTTAATGAGAGAATATTTTCGTTTAGTTAAGCTGTTAAAACCCTACAGGCATCTGCTTGTTTTTTCGTTTATATTGATAATATTCTTTTCATTCTTTAATGCAGCTTCTATTTACCTTTCTATCCCCCTGTTAAAGACACTGTTTACAGGCGTTAATACCGATCTAACTGTAATCCCCAACGGAAATTTTTTTGATTCGCTTAGGCACAGCCTGGACAGCTGGATTTTTAAAGAAGGCGATAAATACAGCGCTTTGATAAAAGTGTGTATTCTCCTGTTTTCTGCATATTTCTTCAAAAATTTCTTTGCTTTTCTGCAGGGAACATTAACCCAGTATGTTGAAAAATCACTGATAACCGACCTGCGCAGAAAAATGTTCGATAAGTTCAACTCCCTTTCTTTAAGGTATTTTAACGAAAGAAGATCCGGAGATATAGTTTCAAGGTTCATAACAGATGTTAATGCAATACAGAATACTGTTTCAGTAACTTTTACTGATCTTATCAAACAGCCTGTACTGATAATAACATTTCTTGTAATGGCATTTTTAATAAGCTGGAAGCTTACACTTATATCAATGGTAACTGTGCCGTTCAGCGTGATACTGATAATTTTCCTCGGCAAAAAGCTGAAGAAATACAGTATAAGGGTACAGGAATCGCTCGGTGATTTTACTTCAGTAATTTCAGAAAATATTTACGGCGGAAAAATTATACGCGCTTTCAGAATGGAGGATTTTGAAAAGAAAAGATTTGATGTAAAGTTAAAGGAATATTTCCGTTCATTAATGAAAAGCTCTGTTTACACTGCTTTAAGCAGGCCGTTAACTGAGCTTATCAGTGTAGGACTGGGAGTTTTTATTATCTGGTATGCAGGCAGGGAAATTTTTACAGGAAGCACACTTGCCCCTGAAGAATTTATTGGTTTCCTGCTCATCATTTTTCAGTTGATGGCGCCGATTAAGGATTTCAGCACTGTTTCCAACAGGATACAGGAATCATATGCTTCTGCTGTAAGGATATTTGAGATCATAGATGCTAAACCTGATATTGAGGACCTGCCCGGTGCCTCTGATAAAAAAGAGTTCCAGCATAATATTGAATTCAGGAATGTTACATTTTCATATGCATCAAGCGATAAGCTTGTACTTGACAGTATAAACTTAAATGTAAAACGGAATGAAACCGTGGCAATTGTAGGCTTAAGCGGTGCAGGTAAATCTACCCTTGTTGACCTCCTCCCCCGTTTTTACGATGTTACATCAGGTGAAATTCTGATAGATGGCGTAAATATAAAAAACATAAAACTCGGATCATTAAGAGATTTATTCGGAATTGTTACACAGGAAATAATACTATTTAACGATACTATCCGCAGCAATATTACTTACGGCCAAAAAAATGTTCCCGAAGAGCTTGTTATCAGCGCGGCAAAAAATGCCAATGCGCATGAATTTATCATGGAAACTGAAAACGGTTACAACACGGTTGTCGGTGAAAGGGGCTTAAGGCTTTCCGGCGGTCAAAAACAAAGGATTGCAATTGCCAGGGCATTGCTGAAAAATGCACCTATAATGATACTGGACGAGGCAACTTCGTCACTTGATACAGAATCTGAACACCTGATACAGGAGGCTATTGAAAGATTAATGGAGAACCGGACATCAATAGTTATTGCACACAGGCTTTCAACAATTAAAGATGCTGACAGGATCATTGTTCTTGAAAACGGAAAGATCGGGATTATCGGAAATCATACTGAGCTGATAAATGATGAAAAAGGTATTTATAAAAAGCTTTACGAAATGCAGTTCGGGAACTGAAATATATGAAAGTTTCAGCGGTAGTAATAACAAAGAACGAAGAAAAAAATATTAAGGCCTGCCTTGAAGCCCTGGTATGGGCTGATGAAATAGTAATTATAGATTCAAACAGCACAGATAACACCGCTGAAACTGCATCTGCATTTACCGGAAAGATCTTCAAAGTTCAGACCGATAATTTCTCTGAAAAAAGGAATTTATCTCTCGGCAAGACCTCAAACGAATGGGTGCTGTTCATTGATGCTGATGAAAGAGTTACTCCTGAGCTTGCTGAAGAAATCAGAGGATTAACTGCAGAAGCTGGTGTTAACGGTTATTATATCGGAAGAAAAAACTATTGTTTTGGGAAGTGGTTAAGGCATTCCGGTGTTTACCCGGACAGGCACATAAGACTTTTTAACAAGAATTTTTCATCAATAACCCCCAGACCCGTACATGAAGGTATTATAGTAAACGGCAAAACAGGGGTCCTGAAAAATGAATTTCTTCATTTTTCATACAGTGACCTTACACATATGCTGGATAAAATAAATTTATACAGTACACTTGAAGCTGAAGAAAAATTCAGCCAAAACCGGAAAATTACAAAAGCCGGTGTATTTACACATGCAATATCTGCGTTCTTAAGGGTATATATTTCCAGGAAAGGTTTTAAGGACGGGATACACGGTTTTTTCCTGGGCTTCAGCTATTCAATGGTTAATTTCTTATCTCATATTAAGCTTCTTAAATTACAGAGCAGGTTTTAAAGATCGATACTCAAAAAATAAATATTAACAGGTATGCAGATCTTTTGATCTATGTTTTTTTATGCCTTGCTGTATTTACCTCCCAGTTTTCAATTGCATCATCCTCAATCGGTATCGGCGGACTGATAATTTTAACTTCGTTTAAATTAATTTACCGGAGTGAAAAAATATTTATTGAAAAGAACCTGCTGTATTTTTTCGGTTTGTTTATAATAATGCAGATAGTTTCATCGGTATTCAGTTCAAATCCGGGAGAATCCTTTGAAAATATCTCAAGAAAAATATCATTATACATAATATTTTTTGCATCAATACTGTTTATTAAAAAGGAAGCAGACCTTCTGATGCTTTTAAAGATACTTATATTGTTCACAGCATTGGTTTCTGCTGTAGAAATTATCAGGTTTGCAGTTGATTACCTTCCAAATCCTGATAAACCGCTTTCGGAATACAGGCTGCAGTATTACGGCTATCCCGTTACAAACGGAGAAATTAAAATGATATTGCTGCTGATCATTATCCCGTTTTTACTTGTAAAAAAGAAATTTCTCTTCAGCAAAAGCATACTGATACTGCTTTCACTGCCGTTATTTATAACTTTTTATTTAACTAATACAAGGAACGCAATACTTGGTTTATTTACCGGCCTGATAATCACGGGTTCACTGAAAAACAGGTATTTTTTGGCCGGGTTAATTGTTATTGTGGTTCTGTTTTTACTTTTTGCGCCTATTGCTTATAAAGAGCGGGTATTCAGTATTGCTGACCCGGAACATCCAAGCAATAAAAGCAGAATTGTTATGTGGGAAACAGGAATTAAAATGTTCAAAGATAACCCTGTTTGGGGAGTTGGTGATATCGATATAAACAAGGTTTACCGTATGTATAAAACCCCTGAAAGCCACGGTGAAGGCTCGCATATGCATAATAATTTTATGCAGATGCTTGTCAACTTCGGATCTTTGGGTTTGATCAGCTGGTTAATTTTAATGTTATATATATTTTTCAGACAGGTTAAGATTTATTCAGCTTCAAAACAGCATGAACTATTAAATTTAATATCTCTCATTTCTGTAACTTCGTTTACTGCATTAATGATTACCGGGTTAACTGAATACAATTTTGGCGATGCAGAATTTGCCGCAGTTTTCTGGTTTGCGTTATCACTGGCATTTCTGGCAGAAAAATTTAAACTTAACGGAGGTAAAGTTTAAATTGGGTATTTCAGCAATTGTAATTACGCTTAATGAAGAAAATAATATCAGGGAATGCCTTGAATCACTTAAATGGTGTGATGAAATTATTGTTGTTGATTCCGGCAGCACAGATAAAACGGTAAAGATTGCAGAAGAATTCACAAAAAATATTATAATATCCGGAAATATGTCTTACGGAGAAAAAAGAAATCTGGGTATAGATAAAGCTGTAAATAAATGGATATTGTGGCTTGATGCTGATGAAAGAATAACTTCAGAATTACGTGAAGAAATCCGGCTGAAAGTTAACGGCAGCAATACAAATGCTTTTTACATCAACAGGAAGAGTTTTTTTATCAATAAATTCATAAAGCATTGCGGCTGGTATCCTGATTTTACTTTAAGGCTTTTCAGAAAGGACAGCGGAATAAGATTTGACTCATCTTTGGTGCACGAAAAGGCAATTTTCAGCGGTAATACTGAAAAATTAAATAATGAAATTCTGCATTATACTGACCGGAGTTTTGAACATTATATAAATAAATTAAATAAATATACGTCTCTTTCTGCAGAAGAACTGAGGAAAAAGGGTAAAAATGCCTCAATTATTGATATTATTTTTAGACCTGTTTTTACGTTCTTTAAGATGTATTTTTTGAAACTCGGGATTCTGGATGGATATACGGGGCTTGTTTTATGCACACTTTCATCAGTTCATGTTATGGCAAAATACTCTAAACTATATTTAATGAATAAACCTAACAGTATTAATTAAAGGAAGTTAGTTATGGAAAACAAAGAAAAAAATACACAATTATTCTTATATCTTGTAGGTTCGTTTGAAATGTCTGCTATGATGGCAATGGGGAAAATTAAAAATCCTATGACCGATAAGACAGAAAAAGACCTTCAGCAGGCGCAGTTTTCAATTGACCTGCTGGATATGATAAAGGAAAAAACCGAAGGAAAGCTCAGCGAATATGAGCTTAAATATCTTGAAAATACACTTGGACAGCTGAAGCTAAATTACATCGATGAAGCTAAAAAACCTTCGGAAACTCCAGTTTCTGAAGAAAAGAAAAGTGAAGAATCAACTGCAGCACCTGAAAATAAAGAACAGTAAAAAAGTAAACTACAGCAGCAATGATATTCGGCATCAGAGGAAATATTTTTAAAAACGAGCTGGCCTCAATTGTTCAAAGACTGGTCAAAGGTCTGGATAAAGAGGGAATAGATTATATCTGTGAAATACAGTTAGCAAATTTAGTAAAACGGAAATCAGGCCATACCATTAAAAAAGATCATACTGCTGCGGAAAAAGAGCTTGTTAAAGTATGTGATTTTATGGTTTCTATCGGCGGAGACGGTACATTTCTTGCAACAGCAAAGCTGGTTGGAAGCAGAAACCTGCCGATTATCGGTGTAAACCTGGGTAAGCTTGGATTCCTTGCAGAAACAGCGACAAAGGATGCATTTGGTTTCATCAAAAAAATTATTCAGGGCAAATATATCATTGATGAAAGAACAGTTCTGGAAGCTGTATCTATTAGCGGTAACAGCGCTTCAAGATCTTTATTTGGAGTGAATGAAATAGTTATTAACCAGAATGAAATTGTAAAAACCATAGAAATAAGCGTCTTCTTCAATAACCAGCTGGTAAACAGCTATCATGCTGACGGTATGATTATTTCCACACCAACAGGTTCAACCGGCTATTCGCTTTCTGCAGGCGGACCTATCGTTTTTCCGAAAACCGAAGTGTTTATACTTTCCCCTATCTCACCGCATACACTAACAGCCAGACCGGTAATTTTACCGGATAACGGGATATTTAAAGTGAAGATAAATTCAAGGGTACCTGTGTGCATGGTTGCCGATGGTAATGATATATTAAAGCTTAAAGCACCGGCAATGATTGAAATAAGGAAAGCGCCGTATAAAATTAAAATTGCCAAAAGCCTTGAAAGCAACTATTTTAAAGTATTAACAGCAAAGCTGTTATGGGGTGAAGATAAACGCAAAAAAAGCCGTTATTAAATTTTACAGTTGTATTAATATTTTGATTTTAAACTCAGCGATCACTGGTTTATTTCAATTGAAAGGATCTTATTTTTTTGGATAGAAGGATTTGGATAATTTTTCTTACTGTATTTATTGACCTTTTAGGATTCGGAATTCTTATACCAATATTGCCTACATTCGCACAGAATGAGCTGATGATGAACGAAACCCTTATAGGACTAAACATAGGGATATTTTCATTGATGCAGTTCATTTTTAATCCCTTATGGGGCAGGCTTAGCGATATTTACGGGAGAAAACCTATACTTATTTTCGGGCTAACCGGAAATGTATTTTCATATATTATAACAGGACTTGTTTTAAGCGGCGCGCTTAAATCAGTGCTGCTTTTATTTGTTTCACGGGCGCTGGCCGGGTTCTTTTCAGCAAACATTGGTGCTGCAATGGCTTATATCAGCGATGTTACACCGCCTAAGGACCGTTCAAAAGGAATGGGATTAATAGGCGCTGCATTCGGGTTAGGGTTCGTATTCGGACCATTCATAGGCGGTGTGCTGGCAAAAAGGTTCGGTTACGGCTTCCCAACTTTCCTTTCTGCCGGTCTTTCGATGATTGCATTAATACTTACATTTATTTTTGTAAATGAATCACTTCCAAAAGAGCTGCGCGGATCTAAATCTATGGGAGGATTCAATATCAAAAACGGGTGGAATAAGCTGGTATCAGCGCTTAAACATCCGCATGTCGGTTTCCTGATAGTACTTTACTTTATTGTAGTATTTTCTATTGCAAATATTTTTTCAACATTTCAGCTTTATGCTGAAAGCAAGGACGGGTTCAGCTTTGATATAGAACAGGTTAGTTACCTGTTCGCTTTCAGCGGACTGGTTGGAGCATTAACACAGGGTGTTTTTATCCGCCCGATCCTGAAAATATTCGATGAAAGAAAAGTGTTTATTGCAGGATGTATTATTATGGGCATCGGACTCGGCACAATCCCCTTTTCAAATCATATTATTTATTTACTGCTTATCAGCATATTTTTT
>LLZO01000082.1 GCA_001567545.1 Candidatus Tepidiaquacellales bacterium OLB5 | reverse complement strand
CAGGTATTTACCTGACGCAATGCGAAGCATTTAAAACAGTTTGTCTACTGCAAAAACAGAATCATCATCTAATTAATAATTCCTGGCGCTGGAATATTTCCAATCTGTAATATTTTCAACTAAACCGGCTTTATTTCGTGGCGTCAGGTATTTACCTGACGCGAATGCGCAGCATTCATTTCTTCCAATAGTGTTAGATATTCACAATATGCAAATTCGAAACATTTAAAACACTCTATCTACTGTAAAAACCGAATCATCATCCAAATAATAATTCCTGGCGCTGGAATATTTCCAATCTGTAATATTTTCAACTAAACCGGCTTCAACGGGATTATTATGTATATAATCAATTTTTATTTTAAGGGTTTTTTCATTAGTAATAATTAAATCATCAAATCTGTCTTTCCATAAACGGTAATTACCGGTTCCACCTAATTTATATAAGTCCTGTAATAATTTGTCTTTTTTATCTTTCTTAAGCAGTTTAACTATTTCTTTAGAAGTATGTCTTTTAAAATCCCGCATATAATCAGAAATACTTTTACCGTTATTCATTGTTAAAATCACATGTATATGATTAGGCATTAAAACATAAGCTATAATATAAGAAGTGTACTTCTTTCTGGTAAAGTATAGTGATTCAATTAAAATATTATAATAAGTTTCATGAATTGAAAACACTTTTCGCAGCCCTAAAACTGAAGAAGTTATAAAATAAGTGTTATCCTGGTTGTCAAATAATTTTCTGTTTCTTAATCCCATAAGTTAAATTATTTTTTGTCAGCTTGCTGACGTGTCAGGTAAATACCTGACACCACATCTTTTTTTTGGAGTGCACTGACAGTAGTGGCGTCAGGTTACATCGTGACGTCAGGTGTTTACCTGACGTGCAAGCGAAGCTTGCTAACAAACCCGTGGCATCTGGTATCCACCTGATTTATAGTCGTGCGTCAGGTATGCTAGACTGCCGTAGTTTAAGCGAAGGCAGCCACCTTCCCCAAAAGCTCAGCAATAGTTTTAAATCAGCCCCTCAAGCAATTCTGTAATTTTCCCGGCATTAAGATCATACATACACTTAAAATGCCCTAATGGACATTTATCCCTCCCGTGATCTGTACATGGTCTGCAATCAAGCGTATTAATTTCAGCAATTTTATATTTCGGGGTCAGCGGGTAAAAACCGAATGAAATATCCGTTGAACCGTATACCAATACTATCGGAATACCGCTTGCAGCACCAAGGTGCTGTGCTGCCGAGTCAGCTGTTATTAAAGCTTTTGAATGGGTCATCACTTCATATGATTCCAGAGGGTTTGTTTTTCCGCAAAGATTAATCAGAGAATCATCTTTAACCTTTTTTTCAAGCTCATTGCAGTAATTTATATCTGCATCACTGCCTAACAAGGCTACATTATAACCTTTATTTATTAAGCTTAGTATAATTTCCTGTGATTTTTCTGCAGGAAGCTGTTTAGTATACCATTTTGAGCATGGCGCAAAGCTAATTAGATTTGATCTTCCGGCTAAATGCCGGACTTTTTCTTTTTGTTCAACTGTTGGATACAGCTCAGGTTTTAATGATACTTTGTTTTCATCATATTCCAGACCCGGTATCTGCTTAACCAGCTCCAGATTCCTGAATATTTCATGTTTATCTTTAATATACTTTACCTTATTGGTAAGTAAAAATGCAAGTGAATTTTCCTCGAAACCAATCCTGATTTTTGATTCACTGTAATATGTTAGCAGTGCGCTGCGGAAAAATCTGTGCGGGCAAATTACTATATCATATTCAACTTCGCGTATCTCATTGAGCACTTCAATGAATTTATCCAGCTTATCCCCGCCCTTTTTGTCATATTCAATAACTGCATGCAAAGCCGGATGATCCTTCAATACTGAAGAAGTTGAGGGAATACAAAGAAAATCAATTTCTGCCTCAGGCAGGTGATTTTTAATTGTCTGCGCCATTGGCAACGCAAGTATCACATCACCTAAAAAGGCAGTCTGTATAATAAGTATTTTTTTATTCTTCATATTTATCCCTCATTCAAAGAGGTGCATCGTTTAATAAGAGAGGTACAATAATTTATCATCCAACATTCTTAAACCTTCTGTGGAACCAAAGCCAGTGATCAGGTCCTTGCCTGATATAATCCGCCAACAGGTCTGCATGTTCCTGAGTCAGATTTTTTATGTTCTCTTCGCTTGCATCAGAATATTTTGATGTATCAATTTCATGCAGCTTAACATTATATGTTCCGTCAGGATTCCTTACAGATACCCCGAACAATACCGCTGCGCCTGTTTTAATTGCAATTTTTGCCGTTCCTTCAAAGGCAGGCACATCCTTTACAAAAAAATTTATTTTCACGTTTTCTTTAGGCGCAGCCTGGTCTCCAAGCATTGCAACTACACCATTATTTTTAAGCACAGTTAAAATTTCCCTGAGTGAATTTCTCATATCTATTAATTTATTACCGGCTTCGCTTCGTATTTTATTTATTTCTTCATTTACTTTTTTATTTGTCTGTTCTTTAATTACTACATTAAACGGGGTATTGCATAACTTGGCTGCCCCGTATGCAGTTAGCTCCCAGTTTCCGAAATGACCGCTGATAAGTATAAGTCCATTCCCCTGTTTTAGTTTTTCTTTAATTAATTCAGGATTTTCCATATTTATTAAGCCCGCAAGACTTTTTTTATCGAGCTTGTTCATATAAAAGAATTCCGCAATTACTGTTAATATGTTTATATAACAGCTTTTAACAATTTTTTTAATTTCTTTTTCATTTTTTTCCGGAAATGCAAGTTTTAAATTATTAATAGCTGTATTTTTCCTTACAGGCAATATATAATAAAACAGCCTTCCTTTTAGCCTGCAAATTTTCCTGATAAATCGTAAAGGAAATAACGGTACTATGGTCTTCAAAATTACAAAAAGTATATACATCAAAAAATTCATAGTTACCCGTTTGGCTTTAGAAGCAAAACTAACCAAAAATCAAACATATATCTATATATCAACTTTGCCACTATTTATACTTATTTAAAACTTTTATGGCTTTAAAATGACTATAATCTCCAACAGCTAATTTGTATATTTGCAGAATATTGCATAATATTATATGAAATACAGGCAGCTTGGAAAATACGGAATAAAGTTATCCGAAATTGGCATTGGGAGCTGGTTAACATACGGCATGTCAATAAGTGATAAAACTGCTTCAAATTGCATAAAAACAGCTATCGAGCATGGTATCATCTTTTTTGATACATCTGATATTTATAATAAAGGCGGTGCTGAAATATCACTTGGTAAAATTTTTTTTTGATGAACTGAAACCAAGAAGAGAAGATATTGTAATTGCAACAAAATGTTTCTGGCCAATGTCATCAAATCCAAATGACCAGGGGCTTTCAAGAAAACATATTTTTGAATCGGTTCATAAATCGTTAAAACGCCTGAAAACTGATTACATCGATCTTTACCAGTGCCACAGGCACGATCCATATACCCCCATGGAAGAAATATGCAGAGCGATGAATGATCTGATCATACAGGGGAAAATTCTGTATTGGGGAGTAAGCGAGTGGTCTGCTGATAATATCGAAGAAGCTGCTGCTGTTTGTGAAAAATATAATCTTCACCGCCCGGTAAGCAATCAGCCCCAGTATAACATTATCCGTTCACAGATAGAAACTAACGGGGTTATGGCAGCATGTGAAAAATACGGGATGGGAGAAGTAGTGTGGTCACCTCTTGCGCAGGGTTTGCTTACAGGCAAATATTCAGGCGGAAAGATCCCAAATGATTCCAGGGCAGCAAACGATAAAGTAAATCAATTCATTATTAACAGTGTTAATGACACAGATCTGCTGAATAAAGTAGATAAATTTGCTGAGCTGGCACGGAGCATGAATGCAACTGCTTCTCAGCTGGCACTGGCATGGTGCTTAAGAAAAAAGAATATTACCAGCGCAATAACCAGCGCTTCTAAACCGGAACAGGTCATTGAAAACTGCGGTGCTGCTGATATTGAATTTTCAGAAGGTCTCGAACAGCAGATCAGGGAGATCTTTGTTTAATTGAAATTTGCAGTAATAGGCGAACCCTGTATGGATTATATTCACCGCGGTGAGTTTACTACTGTAAAGCAGTTTGGCGGTATTCTATATTCACTTGTTTCACTTGCTGTTTTTTCTGAGGGTAAAGCAGTTGTATATCCTGTTATGAACCTGGGTGAAGATGAATACAGCAATGTCACTGCATTTTTAAAGAATTTCAGCAACATAGACCTGTCATACATACGTAAAGTAGAGCACAAAACGCGTGTTGTCAATCTTTTCTATAAGGATAAGGATTCAGTTCTGAATGTTTCTGTAAAAAAAACTTATGACAGGGAGGAAAATTCCACCGAACCTACTTTACCCGTCGGTTACGGACATGTTAAAGAGCTGCTTCCGAATCTTGACGGGATATTGATAAATCTTGTTTCAGGTGTTGATATTACTCTGCAGGCTTTACAGAATATCAGGAAAAATTTCGGAGGTTACATCCATATGGATCTGCATAATCTGGTAATGTTCACCTACCCGGACGGAAGAAGAGAGCAGCTTCCTGTAAAGGAATGGAAAGAGTGGACTTCGGTTCCCGATACTCTTCAGATGAATGAGTCTGAATTAAATATTCTGACCGGAGAAAATGTAACTGAATATGATACAGCAGAAAAAATATTAAATAACGGCAGAACCAGATCAATTACAGTCACAAGAGGCAGATCAGGTATCAGCCTGTATATATTAAATAAAGAAACTAATAAAATTAAAAGAGCCGATATACAAAGAATAGAAAGTACTGGTTTTATTGATTCAACCGGCTGCGGGGATGTTTTTGCTTCAGCTTTTTTTTACAGTAATTCAATAAATAAATTAAACGATCTTCATACTTCAGTAAATTATGCAAATAAAATGGCAAGCCTGAATGCTTCATTACACGGAGTTGAAGACCTTCCAAAACTTAGAATCGACAACCTCACTTTTGGAAAGGGTCAGGGCGGGGTTTAATGTTAAAATCTAAAAAAATACTTATCACCGGTGCTAATGGCCTGCTAGGGCAGAAAACTACCGAGCTTTTCAGGCATGAAACACAGCACGAAGTTATTTTAACTGACCTGCATGAGAACGCATTTGAGTCCAGGGGATTCGATTATTTCCCTATGGATATAACAAAAAAGGATGAAGTAAAAGATGCAGTAAAAAAATACCTTCCTGATATTATTATTAATACTGCTGCATTTACAAATGTTGATGGCTGCGAAACCGAAAGGGAACTGAGCTGGAAAGTAAATGTAGATGCCGTTAAAAATTTTATTATAGCTTCAAGGATAAATTCTTCAAAAATAATTCATATTTCAACTGATTACGTTTTTGACGGTAAAACCGGTAATTACAGTGAAACTTCAAAACCTGCCCCATTAAGCTACTACGGCAAAAGCAAGCTTGCCGGCGAAAACGCACTGATTACCAGCGGAATTGATTTTACAATTATCCGCACTATGATAATTTACGGTACAGGAAAAAATTTGCGGCCAAATTTTGCCGTTTGGCTGATCAATATGCTGAGCGAAAATAACCAGGTAAAGATAGTTGATGACCAGTTCGGTATGCCTACAATGGTCGATGATCTTGGATGGGCGCTGGTAAAAATTGTAGACCTAAATAAATCAGGCATATATCACGTATGCGGCAGTGAATACTGCAGCAGGTATGAGTTTGCAGTAAAGCTTGCAGAAGTTTTTAAACTGAATGAAAACCTGATAATGCCGGTAAAAACCGGTGATCTGAACCAGGCTGCCGAAAGGCCAATGAATTCAAGCTTCATCCTTCTAAAAGCTGAAACTGATCTCGGCATTAAACCGCTGAATGTAACGGAAGGATTAAACCTTCTCAAAATTCAGCTCGGAATGTAAATCATAATTCAGAAAATATAAATAAATTTCCTCCTTATTCGGAGGTTAGGTTGTATTAATATGTTAGACTTAAAACTTATAAGAGAAAATCCTGATCTTATCAGGCAAAAGCTTAAGGCAAGAAATATGTCAACCGGTACGGTTGATTCAATTGTTCAGTTTGATGTTAAAAGACGCGAATTCATAGGTGAAGTGGAAAAACTTAAAAGCCTGAGGAATTCTGTGTCACAGGAAATTGCCAAAATGAAAAAGGAAGGCAGTAATGCTGATGAAAAGATTGCCGATATGAAAAAAGTTTCAGATGATATAAAAGCTCTTGATGATAAACTTGCCGAAGCAGAGAATGAAATTGATGTTATTCTGCGTGATATTCCTAATCTGGCGGATGATTCTGTTCCATCTGGAAAAACAAGTGATGACAATGTACAGTTCAGGATATGGGGTGAAAAAGCATCGGGTGATTTTAAATATCTTGATCATGTTGAGCTTGGCAAAAAGCTTGATATACTCGATTTTGGAGTCGGTGCAAAAATTTCAGGCAGCGGATTTCCGTTTTATAAAGGCAAAGGGGCTATGCTTGAAAGAGCGCTGATAAACTTTATGCTTGATACACACAAAGGTAACGGATATACAGAGGTTTTTATGCCCTTTCTGGTAAACCGCGCATCAATGGAAGCTGCCGAAAAAGTGCCCAAGTTTGAAGAAGATATGTACCGCACAGATCCGGACGATCTGTTTGCAATTCCTACAGCTGAAGTGCCAATTGTAAATATTCACAGGGATGAAATTATGGATGCCGGTTCTTTTCCGGTTAAATACTGCGGTTACACCGCCTGCTTCCGCAGGGAAGCCGGCAGTTATGGCAAGGATACTAAAGGTTTCTTAAGGGTTCACCAGTTCAACAAAGTAGAGCTGATCAACTTCTGTCTTCCTGAGGAATCTTATGTACAGATGGAAGTAATGCTTAACCATGCCTGCGGTATTCTGGAAGCGCTTAATATTCATTACCGGGTAGTGAATGTATGCACAGGTGATATGGGCTTTGCAGCAAGCAAACAGTATGATATCGAAGTCTGGTCACCGGCTGAAAACAAATGGCTTGAGGCTTCCAGTGTGAGCAACTGCACAGATTTCCAGTCAAGAAGAGCCATGATACGCTTTAAACGTGATAAAAAAACCGAATATGTTCATATACTGAACGGGTCAGGTCTGGCAACATCAAGGCTTTATGTATCGTTAATTGAATCCAACCAGACTCCGGAAGGTAAAATTATTATTCCAAAAGTTCTGCAAAAATATACAGGTTTTGAAATTATAGGATAAAAATCAATTGGGCCGGTAATTTTTTACCGGCTTTTATAATTAAAAATCCTCAATAAAATTGTTTTTTTCTAACCTATCCCGTTAACAATAATAATTATTGTTTTATCGTATATTTAATTAATTTTCTGTTAAAGTTTACATTGTTTAAATTAAGTAAATTTAATATTTTCAATATATTCTTGAAATAAATAATTGAGCATGAAAATAATATTTTTTACCTGTTTATTTGCACTAAATTTTTTAACAAGTAGTTTACACAGTAATTTAATATACAAAGACCCGCCTGAAAATTCTAAATTCGTAAAAACGGCTTCGGGTTTAATTTTGGGATTTAATAAAATTTTACCCAAATTTAATGCTGATTTAAATAATAACATAATAATTACCGGCAGTAAAAGCGGTATTCACAGGTTTTTTTATAAAATCTCCGCTGATAATAAAAGGATCTTAATAGACCCGGATAATGATTTTGAGTTTGACGAACGGATCAGCGTTAAAATTATCCCTGATTCTAAACTTAACAGCTGCGGTATTTCCGGTGAAATTGAATATTTTTTTGATACTGAAAAACAGCCGGTTAAATCCTCAGGAAATAATAAATCTTATAGTGAGTTTCACTCATATCAGTTATTTAATAACTATTATTCCCTGACCCCGGATGAGCTGCCTCAATTAAATGTGACTGTGAATAACTCTCCGGCGCCAGGAAAAGTGTTTTTATCAAATTTCCCTTTTTCTAATAATATACCAAATACACCTCATCTTATAATTGCAGAAAATAACGGAAATATTCACACTGGTTTAAAAACCCGCTCAAATGCTCTTGATTTTAAAAAGGAAAATGACAGTTTGGTGTTTTTTGACGGGCAGGCATTAAAATTTTATCAATTAAACAGCCAATACGATTTAATAGATAGTTTTTACAGCGGCAATGGTTATTTAACTGATGGACATGAATTACGTATCCTGCAGAATGAACATGCCTTGTTAATGATATATGACTCCCAGACTGTTGATATGTCCCAAATAATTGCCGGGGGGCATCCTAATTGCCTGGTAATTGGTTTGGTAATACAGGAAATAGATAAAAATAAAAATGTTGTTTTCCAATGGAGAAGCTGGGACCATATTCCTATTACTGATGCTCAGCATCAGAATATGACAGCAAACTACCTGGATTACATTCACGGAAATGCAATAGATTTAGATTATGACGGTAATATACTTATTTCATCCAGACATCTTGATGAAATTACCAAAATAAACAGGCAAACAGGCAGTATAATCTGGAGACTTGGCGGACCCGGTAATATGTTCACTTTTACAAATGATCCGGGCAGGTTTTATTACCAGCACGGTGTCAGAAGACTTGCAAACGGAAATATTATATTATTTGATAACGGAAATTTTCATACACCTCCATACTCCAGGGCTGTTGAATACAGGCTTGATGAAAATAATATGACCGCTGAAATGGTATGGCAGTACAGAAATACCCCGGATGTTTTTGGCTTTGCAATGGGTTTTGCTCAAAGACTCGATAACGGCAATACTTTGATCTCGTGGGGTTCAGCAAATCCGACTGTTACTGAAGTAACTTCTACAGGAGAGAAAGTACTCGAAATGTCGCTGCCGCAGGGCGTATATACATACCGGGCTTTTAAGTTTGAGTGGAACAAAGAACCAATTTATAAAAAAATTGTATTTGTTAAACCTCCGGTTACATATAGGCTAAGGCAAAATTATCCAAACCCGTTTAACCCGTCAACAAATATATCATTTGAGCTGCCGGAAAATACCAATGTAGAACTTAATATTTACGAT
Organism: Candidatus Tepidiaquacellales bacterium OLB5; assembly: GCA_001567545.1. Classification (GTDB taxonomy): domain Bacteria; phylum Bacteroidota; class Ignavibacteria; order Tepidaquicellales; family OLB5; genus OLB5. Next base: position 4,368 of record LLZO01000082.1, on the reverse strand, counting down.
GTAACGGGTAGCCTGGTTAAAAACATTGTGAACTCTCAGCATGAAGCCGGATACTATACTTATCAGTTTAATTCATCAGGTTATTCTTCAGGAATTTATTTTTATACTCTTAAAACCGGAACATTCCTGGAAACGAAAAAAATGGTTATAGTAAAGTAAAGTTATCATTATCATATATTTATGTAACAATTTTTTGCTGGTATTTAACGGAACTTATTATTTAATTTTAGGTTAAATAAACAGCAGAGATATCAAAATTGCCATATTGATGTTCTTGCATCGGTACGGCAATTTTTATATATTGCACACACTAATAAAAAATGAATATAAGAACCGGCTTAATAAATTTTAGATCATTAATAATTCTTCTTCTATGGGTTAATTTATATATTAATGCCCAGCAGCTTGATAAGAATGAAGTTTACAGAAACACAGTCTCATCTGTGGGATTGATCACAGACAGAACAGGGACTGTTGCAAGCGGTTTTTTTGTGAATTCAAAGATATTTATTACCAACCATCATGTAACTGATGATATTGACCTTCGTACTGCTAAAATTGAAATGAAAGATGACCGAGTCTATAAAGTTAAAAGGATAGTGAAAGAATTCAAGTTATGCGATCTTGCAATTCTGGAAATATCAAGTGAATGTGATGATATTTTGCCGCTTGCTGATGAAAGCGGAATAAACTATAACGATGAAGTGTATTCGCTTGGCAATCCGACTGATGAAGATATGAACGTTGATTACTTCCATATTACTAAAGGAAGGATTAAAAACATTGAAGACGATTCATGGTTCTATGACCAGGACGAGGATTACACACATGAAGCTTATGTGATCCAGCACACTGCCATCATAAAGCCCGGCAACAGCGGCGGACCTCTGTTAAACAGCAGGGGTGAAGTTATAGGGGTTAATACTTTTTTCTACGGCGACTCACTGAATTACGCCATACATATCAACGAGCTTAAAAGAATACTGGATGATAATAATATTGCCTATAATAAATCGGTTAGCGAAAAGATCCTCACTAAAAAGGAAAAACGAACCCGTACGCTGGGCGAAAAAATTGAATATGTTATATTTGAAAAACAGCCTGAGTTTTTTGAACTTTATTCTTATATTTTCATTTCACTTTCGGCACTATATTTTGCATTTATATTCTTCGGAATAATAATAATTATTGTATACTTAACGGCATTCAGAACAGTTAAAAACACAAATTATTATTACCGCAGATGAAAAATATATGGATAACTGCAGGAGCAGTCTTCGGATTCCTGGCTGTTGCAATCGGCGCTTTTGGCGCTCACCAGCTTAAAGATACTCTTAATCCTCAAATGATGGATAACTTCCGCACCGGAGTATTATATCACCTTGTTCATGCTGTTATCATAACCTCAATTGGTTTTTATTCAAATCCTAAATTTTTTAAAGCAGGATTATTTCTTTCAATAGGAATAATTCTTTTTTCTTTTTCGCTGTATGTATATTCAATTACGGGAATAAAACAAATAGCGATCATTACCCCCTTTGGCGGAGTCAGTTTCCTGACAGGCTGGCTGCTGATAATCATAGCTTCATTAAAAAGCAATAAGTAACAGTGTGTCAGTTCTGAGGAACTGACACAACCAGATTTGAAATATTAAAATACACGCTTCCGTCAGGTCCTTAGACCTGACGGTTTTCCGTTATCAAAACATCCGTTTTTAGTATCTGACACGAGCTGATAAACTTGTAATAAATCTATCACTCCCTTCTCTAAATAAACAGTAAATACATATTAATATTAATATCTTTGTATTGTGAAAAAACGCGCAAATAATGGATAAAAATACCCTTTTTAAGCAGGTATTGGAAGAAAACAAGGACAGGATATACCGTATATGCTGTGCATATGAACGCAATCAGGCTGAGCGCGATGACCTGTACCAGGAAATCCTTATTAACATCTGGAAGAACCTTGAAAAATTCGAAGGCAGATCAGCCATAAGTACATGGATATACAGAATTGCTGTTAATACTTCTTTGCTGCATATACAGAAAGAAAACAAAAGGAACTCACTTAAATCTGATATAAACGAAAATACATTAGCCGTTCCCGAAACAGCAGCAGAGGACAGGGAAAATAAAATTGAAACCGGGAAAAAAATAGACCTGCTGTATGAATGTATAAATCAACTCAGCTCCCTGGATAGACTTATAATATCAATGGTGCTCGAAGACCTCTCTTATAAAGAAATTGCAGATGTTACTGGATTAACAGTCAGTAATACAGGGGTCAGAATAAACCGCATTAAAAAGGAGCTGTTTAAGCTTATGGAAGAAAGGGGAAAAAATGGAAATTGATGATCTGAAAAATATCTGGAAAGAAAGCAAAGCAAAAAATATCAAAGTATCTGCTGATGAGTATGAAAGCATGATCTCAAAACTGCATAAAGCGGAAAAGAAAGTTCTGATTCGGTACAGCTTGATGACATTTTTTATGGCTTTTGCTTTTTATATACTGGGCGGAAAAGTATTAAGTTATAAAAAGTATGATGACCTTACTTATGCAGGATTTTACCTGTTATTTGCCGCTATGATATCAGTCGGAATAATGGTATGGAGTACGGTTATTATTTTAAAAAAGAATAACATGACTAATCCGGGACTGGATTTTCTTAAACAGGTAAAAAATAAATTTAACCGAAGGAAACTCATCCGCAAAATTGTAATTCCAGTTTATATTGCTGCATTAACAATTGGAGTTTCACTGATTTATCTTGAAGTTTTATCAGGATACAGCCTAACTATCCGGATTATCATTCATATAGGTGTTGTGATTTTACTGCTGGCTATCAGTTATTTAGCGTCAAAACGCGAAAAGAAGAGGGATGAAAAGATATATAAACCGATTGAAGAACAGATAGACGGCTTAATTAGTGATTATAATGAACAGCGGTAAGTTCTATCCTGTTGCCAGAACTATCCGAAGTGCTCCCCAAATGTTAAAAAGGTTTCTGCGGCAAGCCTTGTAAAAGCATTTTATACTAGCGAAAGGTTTAGCCATCGAATTTAAACTGATAAAATTTCCTGTCTCCAGTCGTAATAAAAATCCCAAAGCGGCAACTATAATATTAGAAAACCGATAAAGTTGACAAATTGTTAATTAATGAATAAAAACGCAGAATTTGATAAAATTTTAGCTGAAAATAAGGATAAAATTTTCAGAATTTGCTGTGCTTATGAAAAGGATAAAGATGACAGGGATGACCTGTTCCAGCAAATCCTGATTAATCTCTGGAAAAGTCTTGATAATTTTAAGGGGTTGTCTTCACTAAGTACCTGGGTTTACAGGGTAGCTGTAAATACATCCCTTGTGCATGTTAAATCTGCCGTAACCAGGAAAAACAGATTTACAGCTTTATCTGAAAACACAAATTCTGTTTATAATAATTCTGATGCTGATGAAAAACTGGAAACGGAAAGACAGACCCGGAAACTTTACGGCTGTATTAACATGCTGGCCGAGTTTGACAGGCTTATAATATCCCTGGTTCTTGAAGACATGTCATATAAAGAAATATCTGAAATAACCGGGATAACAGTAAATAATGTTGGGGTAAAAATTAACCGTATAAAAAAAGAGCTTGCAAGGCTATTGGGAGAATAAATTATGGAATTTGATAAAATAAAAAACAGCTGGAAAAATCAGAAAACCGGTATGACGGGTAATTACGCAGATGATTATACCGGCACAATTGAAAAAATATATTTGATGGAAAGGAAAACCAAATTAAAATACTCTATTGCAACATCAGCTATGGGAATCGAACTGGTTATTATACTGCTGGCTTTAATGTTTTATAAAAATATATTCTCTGAATTAACCATTGCAGGAATATTACTTGTTATAATTGCTGTTGTTTTAGGCGGAATTTCAATCTGGAGTACTAATATTTTATTCAGGAAAGACGATATTATTAATCCGGGAACAGAGTTTCTGAAAAAAATCAGTGATAAACTTGATAGACGCAGGTTCCTTAGAATATATCTTATACCTGTTTATCTTGTAATGATCTCTTTCGGAGTAACAATCGTACTTTCAGAAAACTTAGAATCTCTTTCAGCTGAATGGAAAGTTTTTGCATATACCATTACATACCTGTATATAATTATAATTTACATTATTACATCAAGAAAAGAGATACGCAGGGAAAAAAATGAAATTGAACCAATTAAGCAAAAAATTTCTAAACTTATTTATCAGGCAGAGTCAGAGTAATAAATATCAGATTTTAATCAATAAAAAAAGCGCTTTATAAAGCGCTTTTTTTATAACCGTTAGATAATTTTTATTTCTTGGTAACTTTATTTATCA
>LLZO01000081.1 GCA_001567545.1 Candidatus Tepidiaquacellales bacterium OLB5 | reverse complement strand
TGCCACTTTGGGTAGGTTCCCTTGAGGGTGGGGTCACATAATCTTACGAAAAACTCTCTGTGAAGGAAAATCGATGATTCTCCCTAATTAATAATTTTTGAAATTGGTATTGATAAAACACTATTTATTTAATATGTTAAAATAACCTAATTTCAAAGGTTATGAAAAATTTACAATTTTACCTTTTCGCTTTAATTATAATTTTTAAATGTGAATCATATTCACAGGATGGCTGGTTTTGGCTTAATCCGCTGCCGCAGGGAAATTATCTTACAGATGTTGAATTTACATCAAACAACACAGTATATGTTTCAGGTTATGGCGGAACTATGATGAGATCAACCGACGGCGGAGTTTCATTTTCGGTAATGTCAAACAACGAAGTCGGACAATCAATTATTTTCATAAATGATCTCACGGGATTCTCAAATTCAACATACGGAATTTTAAAAACAACAAACGGCGGAAATAACTGGAGGTATATTAGCGCGCCCGTAGATTATGTGCATGATTTCAGTTCCAGTCCGCAAATCAGGCTCTACGGATTAAAGGATAACAAAGTTTATATCAGCAGTGACCTTGGTGAAAGCTGGAGCTTAAGCCTGACTGCATATCCAAATAATATTTTTTATTCAGTACAATTTCCTTCAAATAATATCGGATTTGTTGTCGGGTATAAACCTGTTCTATTTAATTACGGCAGAATACACAAAACTACAAATGGCGGTTTAAGCTGGGATACTATCTCAACTAATTTCAGATTCAGGAGCAGGAGTATTTATTTCATTAATGAGAATACAGGTTTCATTCAAACTGACCAGTACAGACAATTAATATTAAAAACAACAAACAGCGGAATAAGCTGGGATACAGTGAGCAATCTCCAGAATCAATTTCAGCAATTCAGATTCTTAGATAATAATAACGGCTATTTACAGGGGCATCAGGAAATCATGATAACAACAAATCAGGGAATGAACTGGTTTAATGTTATAACTATCCACACTGCTTATTTAAAAAATATCAATGAAGGACTGGGTATTGGTGCTTTAAATAATTATAATTTTTTATATAAAACAACTGATAATGGAGCGAATTGGACCACAACTACAACAGGATTCAATGATGCTCTATTAGATATAACATTTATAAACTCTGTTACCGGGTTTACAGTTGGTGACAATAAAATCTACAAATCCACTAACTCCGGAATTAACTGGACTGTAACAAATCTTAATATTGAATCCGGTTTTACAAGTGTTGAAAATATTATGTTCCCAAATGAAAATACAGGTTATGCAGGCATTGACGGAGGAAAAGTTGCAAAAACAACAAATTGCGGTATTACCTGGGAAGTATTTAAAACAGGACAGTATGACCATTTGCATGGGATGTCTTTTCCCTCAGTTGATACTGGATATGCAGTTACCAAATACGGTAATTTCATTAAAACAACTAATGCAGGAATAAACTGGGTAGTTGACAGCAGGTTTATTGTTGAAGATTATGAAGATGTGCAGTTTATTAATAACCTTACTGGTTTTGCCGGCGGTTCAACAAATCAACCTGATATTGGTGTAATCAGAAAAACCATGGATGGAGGAATCAATTGGGATCCAATATTACTTGATAGTATTATCTCTGTAATTGATATATGTATTTCCTCACCTGCTAGTTGGTTTGTCGCAGGTTATGGACAAAGCAGCAGCGGTTATCCGGGGTATATTTATTATTCAACTGATTTTGGTGTGAACTGGAATTATCACAAATTTCCTAATTCAATATATTCAATACATTTTGCTTCACCTCTCACAGGTTATGCTTCTTCTTATTATAATATAATGTATAAAACTACTGATGGCGGAATAACCTGGTTTGCAACATACTGTATAAATAATAATATATCACATGGTATTCATTTTATTGATATTAATACCGGTTACGCTTCAAGCAGATATGGCCAGATCATCAAAACCACAACCGGAGGCGGAGTGCTTATTAATGTTGAGCCGCAAAGCTATATAGTACCACATAAATTTACATTGTATCAAAATTACCCGAATCCGTTTAACCCGGTCACAAAAATTAAGTTTGATATTCCCAATGCTATTAATGCCTCACTGAAAATTTACGATATACTTGGCAGGGAAGTTTCTGTGGTAGTAAATGATTTCCTTATCCCCGGCACTTATGAGTTTGATTTTAACGGCAGCAGCCTTTCAAGCGGTGTGTATTTTTACATGCTCAGCTCT
>LLZO01000080.1 GCA_001567545.1 Candidatus Tepidiaquacellales bacterium OLB5 | reverse complement strand
TTACAAAAATAAAATTTAAATATATTTATTAAATATGAAATTAATATTTTACTTTCAGTACTTTTTAACAGTCAGTATTTCATTCCAATGAAATAATTTATACTGACCCTGTAAATGGCAGCGGCATGATCCTTCCTGAAACAATATCACTATAGGATTTAATAAACCAATTAATTATTCAGCAACCGGGCTGCTGCAAAGTATCAGGGTAACAGGCACATCAAGCGGTATTCATTATGGAAAGATATTAATAACTGAAAACAGCAAAAAAATAATTTTTAAGCCTGATCGCCCGTTTTCTGAGGGAGAAATTGTATTTGCGGAATTCAGCGGAGTATTAAATGAATATAATATACCTGGAAGTAAAATATTTAAATATTCATTCTGTATAACCGGCAAAAAAATTTACATTGACCCGGTTAAAACTATGGAAAAGGAAACAGGTTTAAATTTACATAATCCGCAAATGCTGATAGCCCCGCCGGTATTAAATATAACAGTGAATAATAGCCCGGCACCTGGAAAATTATTTTTAGCTCCGCTTGCCGGATATTCCTATAATACAATTTTAAATAATAACGGGTCTTCTTATTGGTTTCAGCAATACTCAGCAGTTACATATGATTTTAAAAAGCAGCCAAACGGCAATCTTACTTATTATTCGGGAAATCCGCCAAGATTTATTGAATTGGATGCATACTACAATATTGTTCATACCTATCAATGCGGTAACGGTTATACTACAGATATGCACGACCTGCAGCTGCTTCCTAACGGGAATGCATATATTATGGCATATGACCCGCAGCATGTTGATATGAGCCAAATAGTATCAGGCGGAAATCCTAATGCTACTGTAATCGGATTAATTATCCAGGAAATAGATCAACAGAACAATGTGTTATTTCAATGGCGGAGCTGGGATCATATGCTTATTACTGATGCTGTCCGTGAAAATCTGCTTGATTCGGTGATTGATTATGTTCACGGCAATGCGATTGAAGTTGATTTTGATAACAATATATTGTTATCATCCAGACACCTGGATGAAATAACAAAAATCAACCGCTCTACCGGAAATATTATCTGGAGATTTGGCGGTAAAAATAACATGTTCAATATTTATAATGATTCTTTACGTTTCAGTCATCAGCATGATATAAGGAGGATAAGCAATGGAAATGTTACGCTATATGATAATGGCTCTTTCAGACCGCCTGAATATGCACGCGCACTGGAATATAGTTTAGATGAAAACAATTTAAACGCAACACTAGTGTGGCAGTTTAGAAGGAATCCTCAGGTAATTGCTACATGGGGCGGGAATGTTCAGAGGCTGCCAAACGGAAATACTTTGATAGCCTGGGGAGGCAGTTTGAATACTATAACTGAAGTAAAGCCTGATGGAACAGTGGTATTTGATGCTTCTTACTCTCCGGGTGTAAACACTTACCGGGGTTTTAAATTTATTTATCCGGCTGATCCAAACGGAATTGAACACGGGAACAACTCCCCTTTTACTTTTAATTTAAATCAGAATTATCCAAACCCTTTTAATCCGGCAACTATGGTTAAATTTTCTCTCGATAAAGCTGCTGTGACATCATTGATAATTTATGATATTAAAGGCTCAAAAATTATGAATAGTTTTACCGGATTTTTGAATCCGGGCAGCCACGTAATTAAAATTGATGGTAGTAATTTATCAAGCGGAATTTATATTTATAAACTAATATCCGGCGAAAAATCAGCTTCACGGAAAATGATATTGATAAAATAATAAAAACGTATAATTGGATTTTCCCGGAAACAGTTGTTTTTATATTTTTTTAACACAGGTTTTTCTGTATATTTATATCATAATCCATCAATTTTTACAAATTAACGGGGAGCAAATCCAATGATAGAAACACTTAACAATGAAGTTGAGGCAAAGATCAAAGAAATTCTCGAAGGCAATAATGCCATTATGCTGGCAACTACCGGATCAGATTATTCACCATGGATACTTGGAGCATACTACGTAAGCAGCGGACTTGATATTTACCTGCTTCTTGAAAAAGGAGGAAAAAGCTTTGCAAATATAATGCAGAATAAAAATGCTGCATATTCTATTTCACAAAATGATGCAACAAAAGATTTCCTCCAGGGTAAAGCTGTGATAGAAGTACTTCCTGATTCCGAGGAATCCAGAGTCCGTGCAATGCTTGTTGAAAAAATGCCATGGTACCAGACCTTTGTTCCTATGGTGCCGGTTAAAATAATATCTTCAAAAATATTTGTGACATCACTTCAGAACGGATGGTTCCCGGCAAAAGTTCTGGAAAATATGAACTGATACAATACTACAATTATCATACCAAACCCCGCTGTAAAAGCGGGGTTTTTTGTTACTGTAAAGATAAATATCACATTATCTCTTGATAACGGTCATAATCTAAAATTTACTTATTTTTTATATTTGTTTAATTTAAATTGAAATTTTATAAATTGGGCAGGTGCTTTATCCTGTTTTCAAAGTACAGAAAAAGTGTAATATTAATACTACTCTTCTTATTTTTATGATTACACCTTATGTTTACTTTGAGCCTGCTTTGTTTATTTAACTTCATTTAACCATCAAAACCAAACTAAAAAACGAAGGGAAAGAAATGAAAAACTTCTTCATGCTTTTATTTGCTGTAATTTTATTAACAGCATTAACAAATGCTCAGGATGCACCGCATTCAGTTGGACTTGCTCCGGCAGATAATGTAACCCAGCCGCAAATAAGCTCTCCAAATGATTTTGCTGTTGGCACACGTGCATTTACACAGCTTTCAACTTCACCAACATTCCAGTTCGGAAAATTATTCATGGAAAGCTGCACACCGACAAATATCGGCGCTGCTTTCACAATAACATTCCCGGGCGGACTTGTTGAAAGAAACGGCGTTATCTATACCTGGAACCAGTCTTCACCGTTCCAGTTATGGTCAATTGATACCGTAACAGGTACACATACACTTGTATTTAATATGACAGGTGTTCCCATGGCTAACTATACCGGTATGTGCTGGGATGGAACAACAATGTATGGAATTTCTACATCTATAACTCAGTCACAGATTCATACTGTTAACATGACTACAGGTGCTTGTACACCTATCGGTACAGCATCATCAACATGTGCAGGCGCTATCAGCTTAATGGGTGTAAGAAATGCAGCCGCAAGTTTATTTGTACTTGATATCGTAGCTGATAATTCATACAAAGTTAATAAAACAACCGGTGTATTTACTCTTGTTGGTTCATTAACCCAGCTTATCAACTTCGGTCAGGATGGCGGCGTAGATCCCAATGATAACAAATTCTACTGCATGGCTTATACAACAGCTGCTCAATTAAGAGTTCTTGATACAACAACAGGCGCATTAGGACCGATCCTCTGCTCATATACAGCACAGGCTACCGGTATTGCTTTGATGGGCGCTCAGTCAGGTCCGGTCACATGCAATTATACATGGGCTTCTCAAACTTCAGGAGTTACTAATTTACTTCAGGCAGTATGGACTGTTAACTCAAGTATTACATGGATAGCAGGTGCTGCAGCAACAGTTCGCAGAACAACTGATGGCGGAGCTACATGGATAAATGCAAATCCTAACCCGGGAGTAATAACAGGTGATATTTATAACATCTGGGCTCTGGATGCAAATACAGCATTATTAACAACTTCACCAGCCGCAACATTTATATACAGAACAACTAACGGCGGAACAAACTGGACTCAGGTATTTACCCAAACAGGCGGTTTTATTGACGCAATAGTTATGGTAAATGCCAATACCGGTTATGCATACGGAGATCCGGTAAGTGCAAGATGGTCTCTTTGGAAAACAGTTAACGGCGGAGCAACATGGGATTCTGCAGGAATGTATTTACCGCAGGTTGGCAGTGAAGCCGGTTGGAACAATGCAATGTGTGTTATTGGAAATAATATTTGGTTTGGCACAAATAATACAAAAGTTTACCGTTCTACAAATTCCGGAGCTACAGGTTCATGGACAGGGGTTGCTACAACCGGAAACTTGAATACATATGGTGTATGGTTTACAAGCCCGACCAATGGAATTTGTGTTGGAGCAATAGTTCAGAAGACTACCGATGGCGGTGCTACATGGGTTAACGGCGGCGCTCCGGGAGGGTCAGGAAATATGACATCTATTGGAGGCAACGGAAATTACTGGTGGCTCACAAGAGGAAACAATATATACGGTTCATCAGATTTTGGAACAACATGGACTGCATCAGGTTATACAGGTACAACTGCATTATGGGCAACAAATATTGCTACTACTTCATTATGTCTGGCAGGATGGTCTGTAGGTGCAACTGGTACAGTTATAAAACTTAACGGCGTTCCCGTTGGAATTAATGACCCGATAAATAACATTCCTTCAAACTATTCACTGGAGCAGAATTATCCGAACCCGTTCAATCCTTCAACAAGCATTACATTTTCTATGCCAAAGGCAGGAAATGTTGAGCTTAAAGTGTATGATATGATAGGGCGTGAAGTTGCTTTAATTACTGCAGGTTCATACTTTGCAGGAACGCATACAGTTCTGTTTGATGCATCATCACTTGCAAGCGGAGTTTATTTCTATAAGCTCACATCAGGTGATTTTACTGACAGCAAAAAAATGGTATTAATTAAATAGTTAATTCGGTTAACCATATAACAGGAAATTAATCAAAAACCCCGCATTTAGCGGGGTTTTTTAATCAAGTAATTTTTAATACTTGATTATTTAATTTGTTTTTTACATTTTTAAACATTCATTCAATATATATTTTGTAGCAGTTTGCCGGATTTTAAAAATTGAGCAGCAAACATTTTCTATTTTTTTTAAGTGTGATAAATAGATTCACTTTATTTTATTATTAAAGAGAGCTTAAACTCTCTTAACTTAAATTAAAAAGCTATGAAAACAAAATCACCACATTTCTTCCGGAATGCGGCAGCATTCATTGTTTTACTTTTTATTTTTACAGCTTCATTATTTACTCAGCCTCAATACTATAATTTTCAAAATGTAGGCTCATCCAACAATAATTTCCCGTTCAATGTTGCAGTTGGTAAGCAGGTTCAGTGGCTAATTCCTGCAAATTCTCTTATCAACCCAAGTCCTCTTCCTGCAGGAAACCGTATCACAAAAATGTACTTCTATACTACAAGCGCTACTGCCCCAACATATAACCAATTAACTATAAAGGCAGGTCAATCATCAATAACATCGTTACCAACCGGCGCATGGTATGCAGGTACAATGACTACTCTGTATTTCAGAGCTTCTGTTTCAATACCTTCCGTTGCAAACGGCTGGATGGTAATTACATTAGATACACCAATAGATTACGATCCAACTTTAAGCTTGATAGTTGAAGTGGGACACTGCGGTATTACAGGCACAGGTCCGGCAGTAAGACAAAATACAATAGGTACAAATACCAGGTCTTACAGTTCAACTACAGGATGCCCCCATGTTTATTCAGGACAGGATGGCAATATTATTAATTTTGGTGTTGATGTAG
>LLZO01000079.1 GCA_001567545.1 Candidatus Tepidiaquacellales bacterium OLB5 | reverse complement strand
CAAGTCATAATAAACAGATATCTGAATGAGGAAAAACTAAAAAAAATAATATAAAATCGCCAAAAAACCCCAAAAATAAGGGATTGGCACTTTAAAGGAGCAAAATAATATGAACAGTGTAGCAGAAGCATTCATCCCCATAATAGCAATAATATTCACATTTGGCATTCCCGGAGCATTGATTTTCTGGGCATTATACATCAAGCATAAAGAAAGAACAAAGCTTATGGATATGGGTTTAACCCCGCAGGAAGCAAGAGATTACTTCCGTGAAACGGAAAAAAGACCTAAAAATCCGCTGGGCTCGCTTAAATGGGGAATACTTCTTTCAATGATCGGAATCGGTTTATTCTTCGGAATACTTCTTGATGAAGCCGGATTTAAAGATGAGCTGACAGGTGTTATGGTGCTGGTATTCGGCGGGCTTGGTTTCATAATTTATTACTTTGTAGCAAATGCAAAGATAAAAAAAGAAGCACAGATTCAGCAGAGCTCAAATCAGAACTCATAATAAAGATCTGAGCGTATTATAAAAATTATAATTACATAACAAAATGAACTTAAAAAATATAATAATAGCTGCAGTGGCCGGACTGATGATACTCAGCTTAAACGGCTGCAGCCTGCTGAAGAAACGTGTTGAAAAGAAGGAAAATGTAAAGTATACCCTTAATGGCAATGATAAAACTTCTATTCATATCGATAATATCAACGGCAGGATAAACGTAACTAACAGCAGTGATACAAACGGTGTAATTAAAATTGAAGCCGAAATTATTGCTGATGTAAAACATGATGAACAGGATAAACCAATTGATAACGTAAAAATAAAAATTGATTCCGCCGGCAATGATATAAAAATTGAAACCGAGATAAACAATACATCCTCGGGAATGTTCAGGAAAAACAATAATGCGGTAGTAAACTACGATATTAAGATCCCTGCTAATATGAAGGTGTATACAGAAACGGTTAACGGTTCAATAACCATTGCCGGGATAAATAATGATATCAAGGTTGAAACAGTGAACGGCAAGATCAATGTTCTGAACTGTCCCGGTAAAATTGATATTGAAGGAGTGAACGGCACGGTAATCTGTAATGTTGATTCGGTTACAGCAGGTATCAATATAAGTGTTACCAACGGGGATATTAAAGTTGGCGGGCTTAAAAATGTTAACGCCGATGTAAGCGCATCCACAATTCACGGAAAAGTGACAATTAAAGAGCTTGAATTCAGCGAGCTTAACAACGAAAGAAAATCTGTTTCGGGAATTCTGGGCAAAGGCGGCAGCCAGATAAGAATTGATGCTGTTAACGGCAGAATAACGCTTGATGCTTCAAAATACCTTCCCAAAAAAGATGATTCATTTGAATTTAAAATTGATTTTGATGATGAACCCATAATAATTGAAGGAAAAGAAAACAAGAACGGCGATATAGATATAAGGATCGGTAAAGATGATAAGGAAAAAAACGATGATAAACAGGCTGATTCTGTAAAAAGACCTGAAAACAAATAATTGTTCACGGGCTGAAAACAATTGATAAGTGCATTTAAATAATAAGTTAAAACATTTTTGTTTATATTTAGTGAAAATAAAAGACCGGTGACAAAACAGCAGGTGGAATCATGCATGAATGATCTGGAACTGAATATAATCAAAAAGATCCAGGCTGGCAAGATCGAAGAGTTCGAAGAGATCGTTAACAGGTACAAGGATAAAGCAATGACGCTTGCCATGAGGATACTTAAGAACTCCGAAGATGCTGAAGATGCCCTCCAGGAAGCTTTCATTAAAACCTTCAGGGCTATAGCAGATAAACAGTTCGAAGAAAGGTCTAAGTTTTCAACATATTTTTACAGGATAGTTTACAATACATCAATTGATTTTTACAAGAAACATAAAGCAAAAACATATAACCTTATTAATATAGATGATACACGGAAAAATGATGAAGGCGAAATTACTGATATTGCGGCATTTGAAATGCAGATTGATTCCGATAAATATTACATGAGCAGGTTATATGAAACCGACCGCAATGCACTTGATAACCAGATGCAGGAACTTGTTAACAGGTATCTGGAAGAGATACCGGAAAAATATTCGACAATTCTGACTATGTTCTATATTAACGACCTTTCACACGATGAAATTGCCGAAACATTAAAGCTTCCGCTTGGTACGGTAAAAAACAGGATATTCAGGGCTAAAGATAAACTAAAGGAAGTATTAATGAAAAAGTATTCAGAATCCGAAATTCTGGAGCTTATCTGAAAAAAGTTTAAACAGATTTAAAAATGAGAGATAAAAACAAATACATTGATGAAATAATAGATGCGAAGCTGCGGAAAAGCTCCGTAAGCATGCCTTCAGGTGATTTTACCGCACACCTGATGAAGCGCATCACCGCTGAAAACAAAGCGTTAATGGAAGAAAGGAAAAGCGACCGTGTTGTTAAGTACATAATCGGTTCTTTCAGCTTCCTTATGCTTGCATTTACTTTTACGCTCGGGATTTTATCCAAAAATGCAGCGGTTAATTCAGAAGAAACTTCAGGGATAGCGTTTGATACTGTACAGCGCTCTAACTCCTGGCTGGAAACTATGGTATTTTATATACAGGGCTTCTTTGCCGAAGTGCTCTCATTCTTCGGGGTAACATTAAGCTCAGGCTCGATAAATATAATACTAGTAGTAATACTGGTTGCTTTGGTCTACCTTGTTGGCGAGCGTCTTTT
>LLZO01000078.1 GCA_001567545.1 Candidatus Tepidiaquacellales bacterium OLB5 | reverse complement strand
ACCATTCCCGTAGCGCCGGTTTCCCTTACCAGCTCTTTGCTTTTTTCGATAAGCTTTTCTGCAATGCCTTTTTTGCGCGCCATGATATCGACATACAGGTCGTTAAGCACCCACATTCTTTTCATGCCAACAGAAGTGAACAGGGGATAAAGCTGTACAAATCCAAGCCCTTCGCTGTTTTCATCCAGTGCTATGTAAATAACGGATTCATTATTTTTCATCCGTTCATTTATGAACTTCAGTGCGCCTTCAATATCAGGTTCCTGGTCATAAAAAACGCGGTAATCATTGAACAGCTTTGCAGTCTGCTCAAGCTCTTTAGTTGTTGCTTTAATAATTTTCATTTTGTTTTTTCTTGTCATACCTGCGAAAGCAGGTATCTTGTGTTAAATTTAATAGTAACAGAGAATTGATGATATAATATATACTTAAAGAAAAATTACTGCATCTTTAATTTGATAAAATAATCAATTTAATACTACATTAATATTCAAAACATCGAAGCTATCAAACACATATTATAAATATCCTGCGGGCTGCACCCGCGGCTAAGATCCATAACGGGCTGCGCAAGCCCCTGAACTATTGGACCCGCTGCAACTGCACCGCCGATCCTTTCAGTAATTTTATATGCAATATTGCCTGAGTTGAGGTCAGGGAAAATAAAAACATTTGCCCCGCCTTTTAATCTGCCTCCCGGATCTTTCCTTTGAGCAACTTCCGGAACAAAGGCTGTATCGAACTGCATTTCACCGTCACAAACAAGCGAAGGTTCCCGCTTCTGAGTATGCTTTAACGCTTTTAATACTTTCCCGGTTGAATCATCCTTTGAACTGCCCTTTGTTGAAAAGCTGAGGAATGCTGTTTTCGGCTTTATTCCGGTCAGCCTGAAAAAATTTTTCGAAGTCTGTATTGCAATATCGCTAAGCTGCTCTGCAGCTGGATCCGGCAGTACACCGCAGTCAGCAAAAGCTAATGTTCTGCCTGCAAGCTTATGGTTTTTTGGAAAGCTCATCAAAAAGAAAGAGGAAACTGTTTTATTGCCTTTGCTTAATCCAATGGTTTGAATTGCAGTTCTTAAAACGTTTCCGGTCGAATAAACACTTCCTGCAACAACTGCATCAGCAAATTTATTTTTAAGCAGCAAACAGGAAAAAGTAAGCGGGTCGGTTAATCTTTTTTCAGCATCATTTAATGTTAATTCCGGTTCTTTGTTTTTTCTGAGCTTTAAATACTCAGCAGCAAATTGTTTTGAAAATGAAATATCGATTATATCCAGATTTTTATTCTCAGGCAGCTTAATACTTTTACCTGTGTTAATCATAATAACCCGTGCAGTATTTTTTTTAAGTATAAGCTTTGCTGCTTCAATTACCCTTGGGTCATATGATTCCGGCAGAACAATTGTTTTCTTTTTCCGTTTTGCTGATATTTCTAATTTTCTGAATATATCCAATATTAAATTCCTGATTCGTAATTCTTAATTTGTAATTTCCTGTATGATCCCGCCTCCAATTAAATCATCACCGTCATAAAATACTGCTGACTGGCCCGGGGTAATCGCTTTTTTAGGTTCATTAAAGCTAACATAAATTTCATCTTCACCGGTCTGTTCGATAACTGCTTCAGAGCCGGGGTCTTTATACCTGATTTTTACCACTGCATTGCGGTAATCAAAAATATTTTCATATTTCTGAAGATTAATTTTACGGCATGTAAACCCGGTATTGTAAATTCCCTTTTCATCATCAACATATACTATATTATTGCCTGCGTCAATTTTTGAAACATAAACCGGTTTACCCAGGGATACTTCCAGTCCTCTTCTTTGCCCGATTGTATAGTTTATATATCCTTTATGCTTGCCTATAATTTTATCATGATAAACAATATCTCCGCCTTCTATCGCTTTTTTAAGCTCAGGCATACGTATTTGTATTAACTGGCGGTAATCATCGTTCGGTACAAAACAAATTTCCTGGGAATCGGGAATATCCGCTGATTTCATTCCAAGTTTTTTGGCAATTTCCCTTATCTCAGTTTTTTTATAATTCCCCAATGGGAACAAAGTTTTGCTTACAGCAAACTGGGATATCTGCCACAAAGCATAACTTTGGTCTTTAGTCAGGTCATTTGCCCTGCTGATAAAAAACCTGTTTCCTGATTTTCCTGTTTTAGCATAATGTCCAGTGGCAATATAGTCTGCACCAAGCTCAATAGCTTTATCCAGCAATGCTCCCCATTTAATAGCTTTATTGCACAATACGCAGGGATTGGGAGTATGCCCGATCAGGTATTCATTTATAAAATCATTTATCACAATTTCATTGAATTTATCGGTAAAGTCCATGGTATAATGAGGGAATTCAAGCTGGTTGGCAACATTCCTTGCGCTGTATATAGTTTCCAGTGAGCAGCAGCCGGAATCTTTTTCAGGTATATCGTCATATCCCCAGGTTTTCATGGTCACTCCAATCAGGTTAAAACCTTCATTTTTGAGGATATATGCAGCAACAGAAGAATCAACCCCTCCGCTCATTGCAATAAGTACTGTTTTTTGTCTGTTTTCAGGCATTTGTGTAAAATACCGATAATTTACTAACTATAAAAGATTAAAAAGTGGTTTGAATTTTATTTAAATTCCCTTATATTTGCATTGATTTACTAATTAAAATTACTCGAAAGGGGGGTAATAGATGACCAAAAGAACATTTCTCGTATGGGTCATGATTCTCACTTTTGGTATAGCCAGCCTGCCTGCTATAGGATTTTCTGCAGAAAGCAAGCAAACCGGTAATACCGAAGTAAACAAAAAGAAGCCCAAAAAGAAATTTTCCAAAAAGAAAAAGAAAACTTTTAAGAAAAAGAAAAGGCTCAAAAAAGAAGTACTCAAGCGGTAAAAAGAAGTACTCAAAGAAGAAAAAATATTCAAAGAAAAAGAAGTACACCGGTAAAAAGAAGTACAATAAGAAGAAAAAATATTCTTCAAAAAAGAAAAAGAGCTATAAAAGAAAATACTACGCTCCGAAGACCAACAGCAGCAACGTTGAATACCGCAACTACAAAAGATCAAACGATCCTGAAAACAGCGGAAACAACGATGTAAATATCGAAAAGATAGCTCCTTCGAAAGAGATCAGGAAAGAGCCTAAAAAAGAAGGCGAAAACTAAGATCTGAGCATGTTCAGAAATTTCAAACCCCGTAAGTTAAACTTGCGGGGTTTTTGTTTTTAAATGTATAAGTTTTGTATTTAATTTTAAAAAAAAAATGATGATAATTGTAAACACATTTACCATTAAACGGAGTAAAAAATGAAATTCAAATTTCCAATTATAATAATTCTCTTAATTTTAACTTCATCAGCATTACATTCCCAGTCACTTGTTTCTACATATAACTTTCCGGCAGCTACAGTTTATAATGGATTCTGGGGCATCACACAGATTAATGATACTTTAAGAATAGGTTCAAGCAGCAACGGTAAGATATACACAGTATCTAAAACAGGCATTATCCGTGATAGTTTAGTTACTCCATTCAGTTTCAATAACGGTCTTGCTTATGACGGCAGCGGATACTGGATTGCTAGAAATGCTTCCGGTACAAATTCCAGGATAATTAAAGTTAACTTATCAGGCTCACCTGTTGATACCCTCAGGATAACTTCACTTTATGGTAATACCACTATCGGTATCGGCGGTATTGCAATGGATGGTCCAAACCATCTGTGGGCTGCAATTTATTATCCTGATTTTGCATCTTATCCTTTTGCTTATGCATATAAATTTAATCTTACAACCAGAAGCATAGTTGATTCAATCCCGCTGCGCGGTAAACAGGTGCAGGGTATTGCAGTTAAAGGTGATACCATTTTATACGTTACCGATAATTTCCAGGGTGATGCTGAACGCATTTATGCATACCGCAAAGCGGTTGGCGATACAATATTTTCGTTTGCTGCACCTGACCCTGATAATGACTGCGACCCGCGCGGCTTATTCTGGGACGGCGCAAATTTATGGCTTATGGCTTACAGAGTCGGTAATAATGTGGCACACTACCGGACATTATATAAATATCTTCTGAACGGTCAGGGGAGCCCTACAATTACTACAAATGTTACATCAATAAATTTCGGCAACGTTCCGGTTGGAACAACGGGTAACCAGCCGTTCACAATAAATAATACAGGTACCGGCAGGCTTATTATCAGTGCATTCAATTTTACCAATCCAAGATTCTCAATTTCTCCTTCGGTTGTTCCGGATACAATTCAGCCGGGCGGCTCAAAAAATTATACGCTTGGATTTTCGCCATTGGTATATGATACTACATCCGGTTTGCTGAATATTTCAAGCAACGATCTTGCCAATCCCGTAAAAACAATTTCATTATACGGCAAAGGCGTGTTTACCGGAGCATATATCGGGCTATCTGCAAATACATTTAATTTTAATAATAAAAGGATAAATTCACTTACCGGATTTACATTTAATATAACAAACCAGGGTTCACAGCCGCTTACTATTACAGGATGCAATTTTTCTTCAGCAAGATACAGGTTTGATACACTGAATGCAAGATTCCCCATAACAATTGATACACAGCGTACCCGAACATTCAGGATTTGGTTCAATCCGAATGCTGCCGGTTCATTCAGTGATTCAGCTGTATTTATTACCAATGCCGTTAACAGCTCAGCCGGTAAAATTACATTAAGCGGTGCAGGTGTTGATATTCCGCCTGTTTTGGGTGAAATTGTTTGGGAAGGAAATATCCCTGATAATCCATGTACATCATCAGATGACCCGCAGCCGAAAGGTTTAAAACAGATTCCCGATGTTAACGGAGACGGTGTTGCCGATATGATTTGCGCTACAGAAAATTACTGGACAATCTGTTATAACGGCAACTCACACGGTCCCGCTGATACATTATGGAAATTCAACTCATGCAACGGTACAAATAATACAGGTTCAGTTGACTGGGAAGATGCGCTTCAGATAATGGATGACTTAAACGGCGACGGAATAAAAGAAGTTGTTGTTGGATGCGGCGGGGGAAATGAAGAAGTATACGTCCTTTCAGGCGGAACAGGAAGGATTATATGGGAATACGCAGGCCCGAATACAAATTATGACGGCGATATTATGGGTGTAAGGGTTGACCGTGATTTTAACGGTGATGGCAGAAAAGACGTGCTTATTTCTGCAAGCGGTGAAGGTTCAACAAATCCGGGAAGGCACTCTGCAATTTGCCTGAATGCTGTTAACGGACAGGTATTATGGACTAATATAATTAATTCTGAATTTACCTATGATGTTGTTTCGACAACGGTCGGCGGAGCAATTGCATTTACAAATAACGGCGGTCCCTATGGTATTGTTGGATTCAACGGTTCCGGTAATACTATATGGAACTATCCAATTCCGGGTTCTTTAAACGCTGTTTGGAGCATGAAAGAAGTTGCAGATATTAACGGTGACGGCAATACTGATATTAACAGTTTGTATGGCTTTAACGGAACAGTAGTTGCTTTATCAGGCAGTACCGGTGCACAGGTTTGGACAGTAAATATGGGAACAAGTAATAACGGTACTGTTGAATTACTTGATGACCTTGACTTGAACGGATTCAAAGATATTACATGCTCAGGTCCGCAAACTGCTTTCCGTGTAGATAGCAAAACAGGTTCACAGATGTGGGTACAGTCATTCGGCGCTTCATATATCCGTGATGCAGGAATGCTTGGAGATATTTCAGGCGATACTATTGCCGAGGTTTTATATTCTACACAGGCACCCGGAAGGGTTTATGTACTTAACGGAAAAACCGGCACGGTAGTATTCAGCTATGAATTCGGCTCAACTTTAACCTACAGGGCTGACAGGGTTGCAGCGCTTAACAGTGTTGACGGAAATCCGTACAATGAATTTGTCGGCGTTTGCCGCGATGGCAGGATAAAATGTTTTAACGGCGGTCCGGGCGAAATAATAGGTATTACAAATATTAATACCAATATTCCGGATAAATTTGCATTATATCAAAATTACCCGAACCCGTTCAATCCGGAAACCAATATTAAATTTGAGCTTCCCAAAACAGCAGATGTTAAGCTGTTTGTATATGATATTCTGGGCAGGGAAGTTGAAACGATAATTAATAACAGGATGGATGCCGGGGTGTATAATGCAACATGGAATGCTACACCATACGCCAGCGGAGTTTATTTCTACCGCTTAACTGCCGGTGATTATACGTCTGTTAAGAAAATGATAGTTATCAAGTAAATTTGTAAACTCATCCGATGACTTCAAGTCATCGGATGAGTGATATGTTTCCATGCAGAGACGACCCGGTGGGTCGTCTCTTTTTTTACTCACCGGATGACTTAAAGTTATCCTATGAATGAAATTTAAACCCCAAATTCCCCCTCACCTTAAACCTGTATTGCTAATTCCTGCATATGAAAATATATTAAGCTTAAATATTAACAAAATATATATTTCAGGGGGGAAAAATGAGATATATTTTTATACTTACCGTATTACTGTTAAGCTTTAATACATTTTCACAGCCGATAAGCTGGGTTGAGCAGACAAGCGGCCTGACCACACAGTTAACATCTGTATCAGTGGTTAACGATAATAACGCATGGATATGCGGTTATGCCGGCAGAGTTCTGCGTACAACAAACGGCGGCGCTAACTGGGTGAGCGTAAACGCTGCGCCTATTCCGTTAACACTGGACCTGCACAGTATATTTGCAATCGATTCCATGACAGCTCTTGTTGCCGGTTCAGGCTCATCCTCATTCCTATTCCGCACATCAAACGGCGGAGCAAACTGGACTCAGGTTTTCACCGAAACCGGAGGTTTCATTAATTCCGTGCAGATGGGTAATGCATTTGCAGGATTCATGATGGGTGATCCCGTTGGCGGAAGGTGGTCTTTATGGGGTACAACCAATGCAGGTTTAACTTGGGATTCAACCAACTTTTACCTGCCGCAGGCAGGAACAGAAGCCGGCTGGAACAATGCATTTTTCTTTGAAGTAACTTCAGGTGTCTGGTTCGGCACAAATAATACAAGAGTGTATAAAAGCCTTACTCTTGTTAACTGGACTACACAGCCGACAACCGGACAGGTTAATTCATATGCAATATGGTTCAATACTCCGTTAACCGGATTTACAGGCGGAACGGCATTGCTTATGACAACAAACAGCGGGTTAACATGGGTAAGCCCTGCTTCTCCGCTCCCCGGTACTGCAAACCTGAGCGGTATAACCGGATTCGGTTCCCAGTGGGTTGTAACAAGACAGGCTAGTGCAATTTATCTCAGTCCCGATAACGGCGCTACATGGTCAACTAGCTACACAGCGCCTGCCGGTAACTTCAGGCATATTGCAAAAAGCAGGGCAAATAACCTGATCTATTACGGAGTCCGTTCAAATGGCGGAATTTCAAAAGGTACATTGCTTGTTGGCATTGAGCCTGTATCCAACATAGTGCCGGATAAATTTGAACTGAAACAGAATTATCCGAACCCGTTCAACCCGAATACAACAATTGAATTTTCAATTGCAAAGAACAGCATAGTTAAGCTTGCAGTATATGATGCACTGGGCAGGGAAGTAAACAGTTTGCTTAACAGTGAGCTTAAAGCAGGTGAATACAGCATAAACTTCAGCGCTGCTGACCTTCCAAGCGGAACGTATTTTTATAAGCTTTCTACGGGTGATTTTGTACAGACAAAGAAAATGATTCTGGTAAAATAAGGCAAAAGTCAAAAGTAAAAAGGCAAAATAAAAGTGAAAAGGCAAAAGTCAAAAGTGAAAAAGCAAAAAATCGTTTTGATGATCCTTTTATAATCTCCCACTGAAAGGGGGAGATACAGAGGGGGTCAATGTTTTGCAGGAGATTTTTTGCCGGATTAAATTTAAACCGCTGTGTGATAAAACACGGCGGTTTTTTTATCTGCAGAATGTTTATCTTTGTAAATGGGAAATACAAATAATACTGCAAAAAATGAGATCAACACACGCACTTTGGGCGGATGGCTTATTGCTATACAGGTTTTTATTATACTGAATGCAATAAGCTGGGTAACCAACCTGCAGCTTTATTATAAGCTGCTGGGTGAAAAAGAAATCCTGATAAAGGAAAAAAACCTCAGCGACCCCTCAATTCTGAACGTATTTTTTTATTATGAGCTGGCTGCAAGCCTGGTTTTTACTTTCCTGGCATTTGTGGTATTTTATTATTTCTTCAAGCGCAATAAGCTGTTTCCGATGCTTATGATAATTTACCTGGTATTTGAGCTTGTTGTTGAAGGTGTATCATACCTGCTTTTTGCGCATTTATCGAATGATCCTGTACTTATGCTGCAGAAAATGGCATTCAGCCTGGTTATTGCAGTCGCAATGATAATATATTTAAAACGCTCTGAAAGGGTTAAACAAACTTTTATTTTCTGATATGTTTATAATTTTAAATTTGACATTGATGTAATTTCTGTGTTATCTTTGTATCACAATTTTTAAATGTTCTTTTAATTCCACTGTCACTTTGCAAGTGACGTTTATCAAGAAAGACTTAGGGATAAGGCCCTATCATAGTCTTAGCAACCCGCATTGAGCTAATAAACCGGCAAAAAATGCGAAGGTGCTAATTCCTTCTTCAACACTGGTTGAAGGCAGATAAACAGGTATTAAGGTTTGCTTCTCAAAACGCCTCTAAAGCCTGCTTTATGAGGTTTTTTTATTTACCAAAATTTCCTCCTGTATAAAACATTCCTGTTTATCATACTCCTGTTTATCTGCATTTCTTTCCTGATAATAATTTAAAATCTGTACTCAAGTAAAAAATATGAGACGACCCACCGGTCGTCTCTACAGATGAAAACAGACAAATTTATTTTATACTAATAACAAAACCATAAAGGAGAAAACAAATGCATTTTGAAACACAAGCTATCCATGCAGTACCCGTTGATAAGCTGACAGGCGCAGTATCAACACCAATTTACCAGACATCGACATTTGAGCAGCAGGCGCCGGGCGTGCATAAAGGATTTGACTACAGCCGCACAAACAATCCGACACGCAAAGTGCTTGAAGACCTGATTGCAGAGCTTGAAGGTGGCACGCACGGCTTTGCTTTTGCAAGCGGACTTGCGGCAATTGATGCTGTTATTAAGCTGTTAAGCGCAGGCGATGAAGTGCTTGCCGTTGATGATATATACGGCGGTACATTCAGGATATATTCGCACATATACAGCAGGTTCGGAATTAATATCAGGTACACCGATACAACCGATATCATAAACGTAGTTGATAACTTAACTTCTAAAGTTAAGTTTGTATGGATTGAAACGCCGACCAATCCCACCCTTAAGATAAGCGATATTGCAGAAATTGCAAAAGCAGCGCATGCAAACGGCTCATTGCTTGTTGTTGATAATACGTTTACATCGCCGGCCCTGCAGAATCCCTTAAAGCTTGGCGCAGATATTGTTATACACAGCGCAACAAAATACCTTGCCGGCCACAGTGATGTTATTGCAGGGCTGGCTGCGGTGAATGATGCAGAGCTTGCCGAACGGCTGAAGTTTATTCAGAACTCCAGCGGTGGAATACTTTCGCCGTTTGATTCATGGTTAACAATACGCGGCATTGAAACACTTTCACTCCGCATTCAGAAGCATTCAGAAAATGCGCTGAGCGTAGCCCGTTACCTTGAAACCGCCCGGCATGTGGATAAAGTATTTTACCCGGGGCTTGCCTCACACAAAAACCACGAAGCGGCTGCACGGCAGCAGAACGGCGGTTTCGGGGGAGTGGTTTCATTCACACTGAAAAATGATACTGTAGAAGCTGCATCAAAATTCACGCAGTTGACTGAGCTGTTCAAGCTGGCTGAATCACTTGGCGGAGTGAAATCATTGATATGCCACCCTGCGCAGATGACGCATAAATCAATTCCCGCTGATAAGCGCCGCGAAGCGGGGATAAGTGATTCGTTAATTAGGCTTAGCTGCGGAATTGAAAACTCAGATGACCTCATCAATGACCTGAAGCTCGCTTTCGGCAGGCTTGATTTTATTCTGGCAAACGAGTTTGCGGCAAACAACAGCAAGGCGGTGGTGAAATGAGCAAAGTAAACCTCACCCCGCCACGAGTCTTGGATGTTGTTGGTCATAAGACCAATAACGGGGTAAAATCTGTAGAGACGACCCGGTGGGTCGTCTCAAAACCAGACCTCACCCCCCCAGCCCCTCTCCTGTGAGGAGAGGGGGCGTAAAGTCCGAAAGTGAATCGCTTTTTGTAGAGACGACCCGCTTGCCAAGCCAAAGGCATGGGTGGGTCGTCTCAAAGCCGGACCCCACAGCCCCTCTCCGAAGGGGAGGGGAATAAAGCCTGAAATCAATGGGGTTAATTCCCCTCTTGAGAGGGGTGCCCGGCTTAAGCCGGGTGGGGTGTGTAAAATAAACATCGGGCTCTTCGGTTTCGGATGTGTGGGCAAAGGATTGTATGACGTGTTAAATCATTCCCAGGGACTTAAAGCCGGTATCACGAAGATCTGCGTAAAGGATAAAACCAAACCACGGACTATACCCGTAGAAAATTTCACATTCACAAAAACCGATGTGCTTGAAAGTACTGAACACGACCTTATAGTAGAGCTTATTGATGACAGCGATACAGCTCTGGAGATAATAACAAACTCACTGCTTAAGGGCAGGGATGTTGTTACGGCAGGCAAAAAAGTTGTGGCAGAAAACTTTGAGCTGCTCTACCGGCTGCAG
>LLZO01000077.1 GCA_001567545.1 Candidatus Tepidiaquacellales bacterium OLB5 | reverse complement strand
GCTGCATTATTTGTATCAGTACAGATATAGTGCTGCCATTGATTCGGCGGCATGCAGTTCATTCTCACCGTATCTCCCAGCCTTGCTTTAAAACTATCTATCATCATCTCGCCGGGTGAATACTGGCAGCCATTTGAACTTAACTGGTAAACATTTCCATTTTGATTGTCAATTCTTACATTTGAAAGCGGTAAGATTGCATTATTTCCGCAGCTTTGGCAGGCACCAGATATTGCGCTGCTTGAAGATTGTGATTTTTTATATGTTTTACCGTTTGCAGTTGAATCACCCGTTAAAATTATTCTTACTTTACCTGTACAGCCTCCGCACATTGAACCGTTTGTTGAGCATTGATAAACCCAAACATTTCCTGTTTGAAGCGGAAGAAAATCAGAATAATTGATCTGTGAATTAACATTGAAGGGAATCAGTGTTAAAATAAAAAACAGTTTAAGAAAACTATAAAATTTTTTCATATTAACCTCCTTAAGTAATACAAATATAATATATAATTAAGGGATTTATTCTGCTGAATTTCGGTTATAAGCCACTGTAAAATTATAGGAATAATCAAATATTAAGTAACATTAAGTGTATTTTATTTATGGTATTTATAAATTAATTTCGCACTTAATTCATTAATTTTATGGATAATTTACTGATTTCTCCAAAAGAGGTTAAAGAAAGATTAAATTCCAACATTAACGGTTATATACTTGTTGATATAAGGGAATCTGATGAATTTAACGACTGGAAAATTCCCGGTGCCGTTAATATTCCGGTAAATAACTTTATCGCACAGGGTAATTACACTGAAATAAGGTCGAAGCTTGAGGTTTTACCTAAAGATAAAATGATAATTACCATATGCGCAAAAGGCATTAATTCACAGGTTGCCGCTTCTGTTTTGCGTGAAATGGGCTATAATGCCGTAAGCCTGGATAAAGGGATGAAAGGCTGGAATGAGAATTTTGATATTTACAGGATATATTTTGATAAATTTGATGTAATTCAGTTCGTAAGAATAGGAAAAGGGTGCCTTAGTTACCTTGTCATCGATAAAGCTACTGGTCAAACAGCGTTGTTTGAACCTGCCATATTTATTAATGAATACGAAGATTACATCAGGCCAAATGCCCTGCATTTAAAATATATCATTGATACCCATGCGCATGCTGATCATTTTTCAGGCGGACTGGAGCTGGCTAAAAAATTAAATCTTGATTACTATGTTAATGAAACAGAAGTAGATAGCGGATTTCATTTTAAGTCATTAAAAGCAGTAAAAAATATAAAGCTTGGTGAATCAAATATAGAAATTTTATTTACCCCCGGACATACTGACGCTAGCTTATCTTTCCTGGTAAACAATGAAGCATTGTTATGCGGAGACCTGCTGCTGCTGGAGTCACCCGGCAGACCTGACCTTGCCAGAACTAAGGATGAATCGCTAGCCGGTGCCGGAATACTGTTTGATACACTGCAGCAGTTAAAGCAAAAGCTTAATGATAATATTAAAATTTTACCTTCGCATTTTACTAAAACCGGTATAAGACCGGTAATGATGGCTTTTGGCGAGCTTAAAAGAGCTACGGCAGCATTAAATATTGAGGATAAAAATGAATTTATCGATTTTATAACTTCAAATATTCCTAATACCCCGCCAAATTTTGAAACAATAAAAAAATTCAACAAAGCCGGGGTTATGATACCGCTTGATTATGCCGAAGACCTTGAAATTGGGCCGAACAG
This sequence comes from Candidatus Tepidiaquacellales bacterium OLB5, assembly GCA_001567545.1. Taxonomy (GTDB): domain Bacteria; phylum Bacteroidota; class Ignavibacteria; order Tepidaquicellales; family OLB5; genus OLB5. The sequence continues at coordinate 22,286 of LLZO01000077.1, read as the reverse complement.
GTGCGCAGCGAGGTAAAATAAAAAAATGTTAATCCCAAAACTTGTTACTACCCTTAAAACTTATAATAAGCAGACATTTTACAGCGATGTTTCCAGCGGTGTTATTGTTGGCATTGTTGCTTTACCGCTAGCTATTGCATTTGGTATTGCCTCCGGGGTTTCACCTGCAAATGGATTGATAACAGCCGTAATTGCAGGATTTCTGATTTCAGCCTTAGGGGGAAGCAGGGTTCAGATTGGAGGACCTACCGGAGCATTTATTGTTATTGTATACGGAATAGTACAGAAATACGGTTTCGAAGGATTGATGATTGCAACAATCATGGCAGGTATTATTCTGGTTTTAATGGGGTTTATGAAGCTTGGCACATTAATTAAGTTCATTCCCCTGCCAATTATTACCGGCTTTACCTCGGGTATTGCACTGATAATCTTTACAACTCAAATAAAGGATCTGCTGGGATTGAACATCAATGAGCTTCCGTCAGAATTTTTAGCAAAAATTCCGGTTTACGTAAATCATATAACTACTTTAAATTACGATACATTAATCGTTTCAGCTGTATCTGTTTTTACTATTATTGTTTTAGGGAAATTTATCAAGAAGATTCCTTCAACATTTATTGCTTTAATTTTAGGTACAGCAATTGTACACTTATTCGGTTTAAATGTTGAAACTATTTCATCAAGATTCGGGGAGATTTCATCATCGTTTCCGGCACCAAAAATTCCGGTTATAACCTTTGATATTGTTTACAATCTGGCCGGACCGGCATTCACAATTGCAATACTTGGGGCAATAGAATCGCTGCTTTCAGCAGTAGTTGCAGATGGTATGACAGGCGGAAGGCACAGGAGCAATATGGAGCTTATTGCAAACGGCGCTGCCAATATCATTACACCGGTTTTTGGCGGGATTCCCGCAACAGGCGCAATTGCACGAACCGTTACTAATATAAGGAACGGAGCTAAAACCCCCGTTTCCGGAATTATACATTCTGTAGTTCTGCTTTTAATTATGCTTTTTTTCGGCAAATATGCCGGAATGATTCCAATGGCTGTACTGGCTTCAATTCTGGTTGTTGTTGCATATAATATGAGCGAATGGCGTGAATTTAAAGCGCAGCTTAAAATGCCTAAAAGTGATGTAATTGTTCTGCTGACAACATTCTTTTTAACGGTAATATTCGATCTCACAATTGCAATTGAAGTAGGTATGGTACTTTCTGCAATGCTGTTTATGAAACGAATGGCTGAAGTAACAAATGTAGGGATGATAAACCGGGAATTTGATGAAAATGCTGAAACAGATGATTCAGGTGCTAATGCTGTTCAGGGTAAAAATATTCCGAAAGGTGTACTTATTTATGAAGTCAACGGACCGTTTTTCTTTGGTGCAGCAAGTAAATTTAAGGAAGCTATCAGGATAGTCGGCAAATCAACAAAAGTACTTATTTTAAGGCTTAGAAATGTTCCGGCAATTGATTCAACCGGCATTGCAACACTGGAAGATTTTTATTATGATTGTAAAAATAATTCAACCACACTGATTTTATCCGGAATTCACGCACAGCCAATGTTTGCATGTGAACGTGCCGGTTTACTTGAAAAGATCGGCGAAGAAAACATCAGGGGTAATATTGATGATGCATTAAACAGGTCAAGGGATATATTGGGTCTGCCGCATGAAAACATTACTGCAGAAAAAGAAAGTTCTTTAGAAAAGTAAATTTTTAAATTAATGTCATGCTGAACTCGTTTCAGCATTTAAATTTTTAATTAATCAGACACTGAAACGGGTTCAGGGTAAAAATTAAAGAAATATGAAACTAAAATACATCAGCGATATTAATCCGGCAACGGGAAAAGTTTTTGCTAAGATAAAATGTTCAACCCCTAAAGAAATTGATAGAGCTGTCAAAAAAGCCCGGGAGGCGCAGAAAAATTGGGGGGCATTATCACTTGCTCAAAGAAGCAGGTTGCTTGAAGCATGTGCAAAGGATTTTGTGAGGGAAAAAGAAAATATCGGCAGGCTTATCACTAATGAAATGGGCAAGCTCTATAAAAATGCAGTGGGTGAAACACATGCTGTTGCTTATGGTATCAGGGAAACAATACAGCAGGCAAAAACTGCTTTGAAAACTGAAATGCTTCAGGAAGAAAATTTGGTTACAGAGCTTCACCGAACACCGATTGGTGTTTGCGCAGTTATAACACCGTGGAATTTTCCCGTTAGTATGCCTGAATCACTTCTATCCCCTGCCCTGATAGCTGGAAATACCGTTGTCTTTAAGCCTTCTGAGATGGTTCCGCTTACCGGTAAAGCTATATATGATATTTTTAATAAACATTTGCCGCCGGGTGTTATAAATTTAGTTCAGGGCGCTGATGAGGTTGGAAGTTACCTGATTAACAGCAATATCGATATGATAGCATTTGTCGGTTCACAGGCAGTAGGTAAAATTATAATGAAAGCAGCCGGTGATAAATTAAAACGCCTTGTGCTGGAGCTTGGCGGCAAAGACCCGATGATTGTTCTGAATGATGCTGATATTGATAAAGCAGCAAGCTTTGCTGTTAATGCTTCGCTCAGGAATTCAGGGCAGGTATGTGTTTCGGTTGAAAGAATATATGTACAGGATAAAATTGCAGATAAATTCACAAAGCTTGTTGCCGAAGGAGTAAAGAATTACAGGTACGGCGATGGATATGATGAATCTGCGCAGATGGGTCCGCTGGTAAGCGAGCGGCAGCGCAAAAATGTAATTGAACAGGTAAAAGATGCCGTTAAAAACGGCGCAAAGCTGGTTACAGGAGGAGGCATTCCTAAAAATAAAAAAGGATATTTTATGGAGCCGACACTGGTAACAAACCTGAACCACAAACATAAAATAATGCGTGAGGAAACATTCGGGCCAGTAGTAGCCGTGCAGAAAGTTAAAACCGAAGATGAAGCTGTTAAGCTGGCAAATGACTCTCCGTTTGGTTTGGGTGCTACTATATGGACAAAAAATAAAAAGAAAGGTGTTGAGCTTGCGCGTAAGATAGAATCAGGAATGATAGGAGTTAACCAGGGAATCGGCAGTGTAAGCGGTACACCGTGGGTTGGAATAAAACAAAGCGGATTTGGATTTATCGGTTCAGTTGAAGGCATAAGGCAGTTTACAGTGCCGCGAAAGATAAGTTATAGAAAATAAAGAAATTTTATTACTGACCTTAATTAAGTTTAAATAATATAACGATATTAATCAGTTTATTTTATGATTTTTATCGTTATTTTTATTTATTCATAAACTTAATTATTTAGGTCATGAAAAAAATATTCATATTTATCATTTTCTTTTCAATCCCCTATTATGCTGTTTATTCCTGTCCATACTGTAATACAAATTTTTACAATGAGCTGACCGGATACCGGTCAAATACCTTAATTGGTAAAGAGCTGATTGCAGCAATTAATAATCAATTATCTTCATTCAGTACGAACAGCAGCAATTTGGTAAACACTCAAGTTACTGAAAGAATAAAATCAACTCCCGTACAGAAAGAAAATTCCAAAACTGAATTTATTGAGATCATTAACCGTGATAATGGTCTTTCAATTCCCCCCACAAGTTATGTACCTCAGAACACACAGCCGGATAAAAAAGTAACCATTGAGCTTGCTCAGGGTGAAGTATATATCGGAAATGGCGTGATGTTCAACGGATTTGTTACAAACGGAGGTATTCCGGGACCTACAATAATTGTTGATGAAGGAGATATTGTTGAGTTCACCGTTGTAAATAAAGGTAATATTCCCCATGGGGCTTCGATTCATGCAGCATATACGCAAACCTCAAAATATCTCGGGAAAATTCCGGCTGGTGAATCAAGAACTGTTTTATTCAAAGCTTCTGTACCGGGTGTTTATATGTATCATTGCGCGCCGGGCGGACATGCAATACCTATGCATATTATCTTTGGGCAGTACGGTATGATGGTTGTTAAACCCAAAAAACAATACAAGCTTGAACAGGTTCTGAACAAAAAACCTGATGTTGAAATATATTTGCTGCAGCATGAACTGTATTCAAGCGGCGAAGATGCTATAAACAGCAAGCCAATTTATTCAATGTTTAACGGAGAGCTTTTCAGGTATGTTAAAAATCCGGTCAAAGCTAAGCCGGGTGACTTTATCAGGATATATTTTTTAAATGCCGGACCTAACCTGCTTTCTACTTTTCATATAGTTGGAATTATTTGGGATTATGTTTATTGGCAGGGAAACCCTGATGCAGTTTTACCTAACGGGCAAACAGTAAATGCTGGACCGTCAGATTCATGGGTCATTGATTTCCGTATGCCTCCTGATGAAGGATATTATACAATGCTTACTCATGCAGTCGGTTCTGCCGATAGAGGCGCAATAGGGCTATTGGTATGCGATGACAGCGCTCAAACTCCTGTTACTGTTATGAGTGAAGGTCCCAAATATTCTGAATCTGAATTCAATGATATAAAAAGTAAAGTAACGAGGGTTGTATCCACATTTGAACCGGGCAGTGCAGATGTAGACCCGCCTGCAATTTACGGAAGTGAAACAAATGAAGTTACAGTGAAGATCATCGGGAATTCATTCAGTCCTAAAGTACTTCACATTGCTCCGGGTACTAAAGTTACCTGGGTTAACGAAGATGTATTTACTTATATGGATGGCGAGTTTGGCGGAATTCATAATGTAGTATCATTTGAAGGCGGTCCCCAGCCGTTTTCATCCAATCTGCTTGCCCATACAGAAAAATTTACTTTTGAATTTTCAGAAGAAGGTGAATATAAATACATGTGTACACCTCATCCGTATATGCGGGGTGTTGTAAAAGTTGATGGCAGCAGTAAAGGCTCTTCAGCCGGACCATCAAAAATCTCACTTGGATTCCTTTCAGCTATATTATTTTTTGTAATATTGCTGCTTGTTGTTATGGTGATTGATAAACGAAAAAAATAGAAATATAATAGAATTTATATAAACAGGGATAAATGCCCTGTTTTTTTATGATTCATATCATTTTATACTTATATTTTATTTACTAATTTTGTTATATAATCTTAAAATAATTCCAAAATCAAACCTGAAAATTTATGAAAACTCTTCTTGCATTAATAACTTTTATTTTCCTTCCCGTAAATTTATTGTCTCAATATTACGATCCATATATAAATCCATACTGGAATTTTTATTCAGATAATAATTTAGATGCAGTATCATCAGGTAAAGGAAGAACCGGAGTTGGTTCAGTTGGTGATATCTCTTCTACAGTACTGAATCCGGCTGCTTTTGAAATTGAAAAAAAATACCAGGTGAGTTTAAACTATACTTATAAAACAAAACAGGCATGGCTTACTTCACTTGGAATTGATAATTTATATTTAAAACAAAATGCTTTTTCGGGTTCTGCAGGGATTGGTTATAAAATAAATAAAAATTTTAATGCTGGCATTATTTACAGCAATCCTTCAAGTTATGATTTAAATTCCGAATTTATTATAATGACAAATGAATTTGGAGAAGAAATTGGCAGATTTGAATCTTTAGACGGATATAATTCTCATAATTTTTCTGTACCTTTAACATATAAATATAAAAATTTCCGTTTCGGGCTTGCTTTAAACTACACTTTACACAGAAGGTATTTTTATATACCTGAAGAAATTATTGTTATCAAATTTGACAGGTTTAATGCAGATGCCGGGATATTGTTTGAAATTTTTAACGGACTGAATTTTGGATTAAAATTCAGACCTGAAGTTAATGGCAAAGCAAAATATTACAGTGATATTAATCCGCTGATGAATGAAGAAATTGATGTTATTCTGCCAATGCAGTTTGGAGCAGGTCTTTCTTACACTATACCTAATAATAAGCTGAGCTTCGCAATGGATTATAAATTTATCAACGGGGCAAAGCTTAAAGGCCAGGTTGACCAGCATTGGTTCAATTTCGGTATGCAATACCCGTTAAATAAATACTGGACAATAAGGGGCGGATTATTCAATACACCTGATCCCAGAGACTTAAATACAAATTACGGCAACAAAGAAGAGTCGTTTAATCAGCTGTTCCTTACTGCTGGTGCAAGTGTAAAAAAAGACAATGTTACTTTTTCACTTGCAGTTATGGATAGCCGTATTTCTTCGGCTACTTTAAAATATACATTTTTAACAGGCGGGGTGAATTTAAATTTCTAAATCAATGAAGAAAATTATTTTATTATCATTATTGTTATTATGTTTCATTACAGAATCACAAACAGTAAGGGAATTTGATGATTTTGTTATAAGCCCGACAAACGATTTTTATTCTAATAATTATTTATTTGGCTCAAATACAGGTAAAGGAAATACCGGGATTGGAAGTGAAAATGATTTTTCTGCTGCATTGCTGAATCCGGCAGCATTTAAACTAAACAAAAAATTCTCTGTATTTTTACAGTATACACATAAAACAAACAGCACTGTTACTTATAATAATGTATACGGTAGTAACAGTTATCAGTTGATTCATAAACCTAACAGCTTTTCAGGTGGATTTGCATTAAAGTTAAACAAATATCTGATTTGCGGTGTTTTATACAGTAATACAAACAATTTAAAATATAAGTTTGATAATGTCATATCCAGTTCTGAAAATTATTCTTTAAACCTTAATATTCATTCATTTGTACTGCCTGTAAATTTACGGTTTGGTAAATTTGGAATTGGTGTGAATTTATTTTATAACTTATACAGGGATGATATTACGGGAGCAACGACTATTGTTGAGCCAAACACTCCGCATGATATAACAGATTCGTTTGAACGGTTTAACTTTCAGGTTGGCTTATTTTTTAAGCCGGTCAATACTTTTTCTGCCGGATTAACATTTACACCGGGCTTTAAATCAGATATTAATCATTCAGAATCATACAGTATTTCTCCATTTTTCAAATTCATTTCAACCAATCCGTTTAAAGTAACTGCCGGAGTAAATTTTCTGACCCTTAGCAATAAACTGGGAATTTCATTTGATTATAACTTCCGCAGAACTTCTGAAATTACAGGTTACATTGATAAAAATGATATAAATTTCGGTGTTGAATACTTTTTGAATAAAAACGTTACTTTAAGAAGCGGATTTTTTACAATTTTTGATATAAGGGATTTTCATAATCCTGAAGTTGGTTTTCCCGGAAGTGAAGGAGATTTTTCGCAATATTTCCTGACAGGCGGATTTACATATAAATTCAATAATGTAGATATATCCTTATCACTAATGGATAGCCATATATCACCGGAGAAAATTAAGTTATTTCAGGCAAATTCTACTGTAATTTTTAATTTTTAATTTTCAGTCATAATTTTTTTCATCGCATCAATTAAATGTTTATCAGGAATTCCCTCTTCCCTGTTAAGCAGCATTACAAAATGATCAGCAGAAAGCTCTTCGGCGTGAATATTGTATGAAGTGTTCCTGCCTGTCTGCTCATAAAATCCTTTTACCTCCTTTAATTTCAGGATCAGGGGTTTGCCGTTTTCATAAACGGCTTTTTTATTGGTATCATACCCTTCCACTACCAGCAGTCCCAATTGCATATACCCAAAAAAGCTGCCGCCTGTATACTGCCTGCCTGAAAATAAAACCAGCATAGCATCAATAGGCTTATCATTATATTTTAATGTGATGTAATAATTATTAAACGGAGCGTCCGGATTCGATATCCTTAAATCAGCTATTTCCGGCGGATAAGGGACTTCATTGCACTTTTTAAATCCAATGGTATTGTATACCTTTTCACTCATTATTTTATCATACCTGGAAAAAATATGAAATAGTTCATGAATAAAAGTACTTTCAGAAATATTTCCTACCGGCAGAACGATATAATTTGCACGGGTATATCCTGATGCCCCGCCTTCATTTGACATATCCGATAGTATCACTTCGATCTTATCAGGCATTTTAATATTTAAGCCTAGTGAGCTTATTTTTTTACTGACTGATTCAACTGTTTTCTTTAGACTCTCTATGTAACTTTCATCCCATTTTTTGACGGTTTTTACGGCATTATCCAGGTAATCCTGTACTTTTACACTATCACTTTTGGTTAAACATTTGCTCATAAGGTCAAATTTACTGAGTACAGCGGTATATTCATCCTCAGTTTTCAGCAGTTCTTTTGCCCTGTCACCTTCCACCGCAACGACTACAGTTCCCGGCTGTAGCAGGAACTCATTTTGCCCGTATAAAATGCCGCTAAAAAAAATTATTAAAAGGAGTAATGATTTCAGTGATCTAAATTCCATTTGTGCAGTATATTTTTAAGAAATAATTCTGTAAATTTAAGTATAATAATATTAAATAATCAGAAAAATTTCAAAATAATTTCATTATTAATGAAATTGGAGGCATAATTATGAAATTTGAATTTTCACCGTATATAGCTGTTCAGGTGCAGGAGCATCCAAAGGCTGTTGATTTTTATAAGCGAGTGCTTGGTATGGAATTTATTGATGAACGCGGTACTGATACATACCTGAATAAAGACGGAATTAATTTTGTTTGTGAAAATAATCCCGAAGGCGCAGGTTCGGTATTTTTTGAGTTCAAGACCGATAACCTGGCAGAAGCTAAGCAGGCACTGCTTGCCGAAGGCTGTGAGGTTACTGCAGAGTACAATGAACACTCAATAATGTTCAGCGATCCTTTCGGAATGAACTTCCACGTTTGGGAAGAAGGCGCATTCCCGGAAAATCCGTAAAAATATCTCCCCCTGCAAGGGGGAGATACAGAGGGGGTTTAAAAATTAATCAGCTTAGTTTAAAATATAATATTAAAGATCTTGAAGAACGAAGACGAAAACTTCGTAATAATATGACCCATGCTGAAGTATTGCTTTGGAATTATATAAGAAGGAAACAAATACAAAATATCCGTTTCAGAAGGCAATTCAGCATAGAACTGTTTATTGTTGATTTCTACTCACCACAGATCAAACTTGCAATTGAGATAGATGGATATACACACTTAACCGAAGAAGAAATAAAATATGATTATTGGAGACAAAATAAACTCGAAAGCTATGGGGTTAGATTTTTAAGATTTACGAATGAAGATATTTACGAAAATATAAATGAAGTATTGAGGATAATTAACTACGAGGTTGAAGCGATATTTCGTGAAAAGCGTAAAATTAGTTCTTAACTAATGTATTACCCCCTTGTGTTCCCCCTTTCAGGGGGAAATGATAAAAAGGCAAAATCAGAAACAAAGGCAATATTAAAGAGTTTTCAAATGATTTTCATCTCCCCCTGACAGGGGGAGACTTAGAGGGGGTCATTTCAAATAACCGTAGTCATTGAGAGATCCCTTTTGTTCCTCCTTCCAGGGGGAAATGATAAGAAGCAAAAGCAGAAGGAAAGACAGTATTATAGAATTTACAATTGATTTTCATCTCCCCCAGTAAGGGGGAGATGTTATAAATTCAAAAACTGTATCTTACCCCGGAATAAAATCCTAAATACGTTACCCAATCCTCACCCTCAATTACGTTAGCTTTCATATTCAGATTTGCCGATAATTTTTTGGTAATATTAAAATTTCCTCCAATACCGGGCTGAAAGCCCCAGGGAATTTTTTGAAAAAAATTACCTGTATAAATGCTGATTGCCAGGTCAACATTAGCGCTAAAAGGTTTTGAATCACCTAAATACCACCTTCCTCCTGCTGTAATTTCTCCAATTGTTCGCTCCCATTTCTTTTCGTTGTAATAATACTCAAACTCAATTACAGTAAGCTTGTTTTTTACAATATTTAATTTGCCTGCTGCAAAAACAGCGAAATTATTTTTACGGGTTTCAATATCTAATCCTGCATTATAGCCGGAATTCATAATGCCGGATAATTTTTCTACCGGAATAATAAGCCCGACATTTAGAGAAATTGAATGTATACGGTTTGATTGTGTGAAAATATTAATGGAAATAAAAAATAGGATTAAGGATGCTGTAGTTTTCATAAAATTTACTTTAGGTTAAAAACTGAAATAAAATTCGTGTAAAAAATAAAATTCGTTCTGGTATTCTAAGCTTTTTCCTCCCATATAGTGCATAAATGCACGATTGTTTCTACCGCTTTCTGCATATCCTGCACACTGCACCACTCTTGTTTGCTGTGGATACCATGCTCTCCGGCAAACACGTTCGGACATGGCATTCCCATAAACGATAACCTCGAGCCATCTGTTCCGCCGCGAACACTTTTTTTGAACGGTTTTAAGCCTGCACGTTTTACAGCTTCCAGGGCGTACTCTGTCACAAACGGAACTTTTTCAATAACCTCTTTCATATTGCGGTAAGATTCTTCAATTTTAAAGTCATAACTGCTATTAGTATAACGCGATAACACGCTTCCTGTAATGTTTTTTAAAAGGGTTTCTTTTTCAGCAAGTTTGGATGTAATAAAGTCACGTATTATGAATTTTATTTCAGCGCTTTCAGCGCCGCCTTTAACGCTCACGGGGTGAATAAACCCTTCCTGCCCTTTGGTGGTTTCAGGTGATAACGTATCCTTAGGCAACGCAGCAATAATATCACCGGCAATTTTTATGGCATTTTCCATCTTCCCGTAAGCGCTGCCGGGATGAGTTATAACTCCGTTAATTTTAATTGTAACTGAATCCGCCGAAAAGGTCTCTTCTTCAACGCATCCGGCTTTGTCGCCATCCATTGTATAGCCAAATTGTGCTCCAAGCTTAACCATATCCAGCTTTTCAACTCCCCTGCCAACTTCTTCATCGGGAGTGAATAAAATACGTATCTTTCCGTGTTTAATTTCGGGGTGTGTAATCAAATAATTAGCTGCATCCATTATTTCTGCAACACCGGCTTTATTATCAGCACCAAGCAGAGTAGTACCGTCGCTGGTTATTATATCATTGCCAATCTGATTCCTTAATTCAGCGTGTACTTCTGGAGTTAATACTTCATTCGGGTCGCCGGGCAGCTGAATATAGCCTCCACTGTAATTTTTATGAATAACAGGCTTTACATTCTTGCCGCTGCAGTCAGGTGAAGTATCCATATGCGAGCAGAAGCAGATTACGGGAACGTTTTTATCTGTATTGCTTTCAATTGTGCCGAATACATATCCGTATTCATCCATATGGGCGTCTTTAACGCCCATATGAAGAAGTTCATCAACCAATATTTTAGCCAGTTCCTTTTGTTTTTCAGTAGATGGAAATGTAACCGAAAGCGGGTCAGATTGGGTATCAACCTGAACATATTTTAAGAATCTTTCAGAACAAGTGAATTTATAATCTTTAAACATTTTAAAATTTATTAGATGTTATTTTATCAGTATCATTGATCTTGTTTGAGTGAAATCGCCCGCTGTTAACCTGTAAAAATATACACCGCTTGCAAGGCTACCGGCATTAAAATTAATTGAATGATCACCAGCCGGGAAATTACCGCTTGCAATGGTTTTTATAAATGAACCCAGGGCTGAATAAATTTCCAGCTTAATTTCTCCTGCCTTTGGCAGTGAAAATGAAATCTTAGTGTTTGGATTGAACGGATTAGGAAAATTCTGTTTCAGGCTGAAATCCTTTGGCAGGTTACCGGTAATTTCGTTTGCAGGAAGCAGTTCATCAATTTCAGAAGTAAATATTTCCTGATTAAATCCGCCGGCGCGTTCATCTGTCCATACCGGAACAAGCCTTTTACCTGTATAATCAAGGTCTATATAATCACCAAACCTTACATTTGAACCGGGAATTAATGTCGGTGATGGTTCTGTGCTCATTAATTCATTGGTAAATGTAACGCCGCCGTCATATGACCTTGCAATGTATGCTTCTATTATAGTATTGTCTGATGTATTTCTTGAATCCATAAAAAGTACTGCAATATTACCCTGCTCATTAACAGCAATTGTAGGCCAGTACTGAATTTTTCCGTTGTTTACAGGATCATTGTTGATTCTTAACGGGGTTGACCAGTTTATTCCGGCATTAGTACTCTTTATAAGAAATACATCACAGTCACCATTCCTGTTATCGGCAAATGCAATATAGATCCACCCGCTGCGCGGACCGGTTGAGTTATCTGTAGCAATCGTCGGAAAAGTATTTACATTATTCGGCAAACCATCCGGAAATGCTCCTGTTGTGATTATCTGGTCTGTGCCAAATGTCGTACCGCCGTCAGTAGAGCGGTCAAATGTAACTTCAGCATCAAATGAAAAACCAAGCCATACAACATTTACCTGTCCATCCCTGCTTATACATACATCAGAGCCCTGCACGCCGCCTGTTGCATCACTTACAGATGATGGCGTGCTCCAGTTAACACCGGCATTTGTAGATTTAGTAAGCTTAATTCCGCCAAGCGAAAAGCTTGTCCAGCTTATATATAAGCTGTTCAAAAACGGACTGGCGTTGCTGAGGTCGGTAGTTATCCATTCTTTATCTTCAGTTCCGGTTTGTGAGCAGATAAATGCCTGCGGAAAAGTTACTCCGCCGTTAGTAGATTTATATACGGCAAGCGTTAAATTACCTCCTGAAAGTCCCTGAATAGCCACAACTGCAATATAAAAATTTCCTGCTGTATCAATAGTAACAACCGGATCGCTGTTCCTTGTTAAACCACCGGGCAGCAATGTTGAATCAAGTATTCTTGAAACCGCCCAGGTTAACCCCCCGTTGGTTGAATAGCTGTATCCAACCCGCCTGTTTGCATTGGGATCAATACCGTACCTGAAATCACGCCATGCAGCAACTACCCTGTTAGTATCCTTGCGGCTTATTTTGACAGATGGTTCATTCTGCGGAGCAGAGTTCTGGGAAATGTTAATGTTAAAAAATTCCAGCGGGTCAGGATTCATATTAGCCGGGAAATTAATTTTATATACATCACCGGGTATATCTTTGGCAAGAGGATAGTTTAATCTTTCTCTGGCTGAAAGCTGTGCAAAAATATTTTGAGATGAAAATAAAAATATTGTAACAAGGAGGGCTAAAAAGGTAAATGTTTTCATTTGTGATAAGTATTAATTAAAAATTAAAACTTTTTTATTGGATTATATCTGAATTATACCTGTACTTCTCTATTATTTCTTCATCTGATGAAGAATCAATGATATCACCGCAGTTCTGGCACTGGAAAACCACTTCTGTTGGCTTTGCGCTGTAACCCATTGAAAGCCAGAAATATCCTTTTTTATTATATCTTGTTTTGGGAACAATCATCGGGTCTCCGGGCTTAAATCCGCATTTACACTTTTTTTCTGATGCCATATACAAATATAGAGGTTAATTAAAAAATTTAATAGTAAATAAATTGTATTATAAAATGTATAGCCACCAGATAAGTATATAAAGCGGTATGAGTACCGGAATAGAGAATTTTAACAAATACCCGAAAAACGATGGCGTTTCGACATCCTGGTGGTCAGCTATCGATTTTACCATAAAGTTCGGACCGTTGCCTATATAGGTCATAGCTCCGAAAAATACGGCAGAAATTGATATAGCAACAACATGCTGTTCATGTTCTGATATAAACTGAAGCACATTCTGGATATTGTTTATATCAAGGCCATATATTCCCATAGATGCAGTAAGAAATGTCAGGTAAGTAGGTGCGTTATCAAGGAAACCGGAAAGAATTCCCGTGAACCAGTAATATTGTGTAGGTGATGTAATTCCGAGCTGAGATGAATGGACCCGCAATAATTCCAATGCTGGTGTCATTGTTACGAATATACCTATAAACAGCCATGCAACTTCTTTTATAGGGAAAAAATTAAACTGGTTCCGCTTATGTATTTCTTTATTCGTAAGTTTATAAGAAAGAAATGCAGCCAGAAGCATAATACCTTCACGTAAAAAAAGAGGTTTTGTAATAAAAACAGAACCTATAACTGCAGCAAGAAAAATAAAATTATAACTGCCTTTAATCCTTATTTTTTCTTTTGCCTTTTTTTCTATTTCCTCAATTTCTGCAGGTGCTTTCTTAAAATTAATATAGTCTGCTATATAAAATATTATAAGCAATATTGAAAGAGCAGTAAGCCATTTAAAGAAGACTTTATCCATAACCCAGAAAAACGGAACACCTTTAAGGAATCCAAGGAAAAGAGGCGGGTCGCCTATTGGCGTCAAAGCTCCTCCGACATTTGACACTATAAAAATAAAAAATACTATATGGAAATTTGTAATTCTGATTTTATTGGTCTTGATAAAGGGTCTTATCAGCAGCATAGATGCCCCTGTAGTACCGATGAAATTGGAAAGTACTGCCCCAATTGCAAGCAGAACGGTATTTCTCATTGGTGTTGCCAGCCCTTTTATATCTATAAATATTCCGCCGGATATAACATATAATGCTGTAAGAAGAGATATGAACATAATATACTCTTCAACTGAGTGCATTAAATCCCATCCTTTTGTAATTATCAGGTAATAAATTGCTGTTATGAATCCCAGCCCAACTGATACTAAATGATAATTTTCATGCCAGAACTTAGGGGCAGCAAACGGCATTACCGCAATTGCAAGCAGCAGAAAAATAAAAGGAAGGACACTTATAATATGAGGTTCCATATGTTATGCCCTTCCTTTAAAATTTATAATATTTTTAATTACGGTATTTTTAATAAGTTTGCTTTTGTAGTTTCTACATGTTCAATCAGCTTCTTCACTGAAGCTTCTGATTTGCTTAAAAATGTATTCGGGTATACACCTATCCAAATTATAAATATTAACAATAAAGATGAAGCAAAAATTTCACGGAAATTCAGGTCAGGTATAGTTTTATTTTCTTCGTTTGTTATTGGACCGAGAAGTACCCGCTGGTACATCCATAACAAATAAACTGCGCTTAATACTACACCGGTTGTTGCAATAATTGTGTAGGTATGATTGTTAAGAAGAGGCGAATTGAAAGATCCAATAAGAATCATGAATTCACCAATAAATCCGTTTAAGCCAGGCAAACCGATAGATGATAAACAGATAACAAGGAATAATGAACCGTAAATCGGTATGGTTTTAAGTATTCCGCCGTAATCGGCAATTTCGCGCGTGTGGCGCCTGTCATACAGAAATCCTACAAACATAAACAGCGCGCCGGTTGAAAGACCGTGATTCACCATCTGTATTATTCCGCCCTGTATTGATTCAACTGTCATTGCAGCAATCCCAAGCAAAATAAAGCCCATATGGCTTACTGATGAATATGCAACAAGCTTTTTGATATCTTTTTGCGCTATACATACAAGTGCACCGTAAACAATACCAATAACTCCCAGCACAGCAAGCAGCCATGCATATTTTACGAATATCAGGGGAAACATCTCCATCGAAAATCTCAGCAAACCGTAAGTACCCATCTTAAGCAGAACTGCTGCAAGAATGATAGAACCCGCTGTAGGCGCTTCAGTGTGGGCATCGGGCAGCCATGTATGGAACGGGAACATCGGCACCTTAATTACAAAACTAATTGCAAAGAAAATGAACAGCCACAGCTGTATCTTTTCCGGTATGAACGGTGATGCTTTTTTAAGCTCTAAATAATCGGTTGTGAACCTGCCAAGCTGCGGTGTTAAATACTGGGATACCCAGATTATCGCAACAAGCATCAGCAAACTGCCGAACATTGTATATAAGAAGAATTTCAGGTTGGCATAATACTTGTTCTTGCCGCCCCAGAAACCGATGATGAAGTACATGGGGATCAGGATAAGCTCCCAGAATACATAAAATAATATCAGGTCAAGCGAGAGAAAAACACCGAACAATGCTCCCATTAACAGCAGCAGCAGGAAATAAAATTCCTTTACTCTTGTTGTAACGGAGTTCCATACGCCCAGAATAGTTACCGGAAAAATAAATCCCGTTAACATTACCATTAAAATGGAAATACCATCAACACCAAGCTGGTAAAAAATATTAAAATCCTTTACCCACTGGTGTTTTTCTATGAACTGGTAATCGGGGTTAGCAGGGTTAAAAATTGAAAACAGGTACAGAGTTAATCCAAAAACAGCGCTTGATACAATGAGCGAATATATCTTGACTAAGTTATCTTTTTTTCCGAAAAAGAAGATCGGCAGTCCTAAAATTATCGGCGCAAAGATCAGAATTGATAAAATATTGTTCACCTGGTTATATATTTAATATTTACGTTCTGTTTTAAAAAAATTGATTCAGTTTTAATGATTTTCGTGAAACAGTTTCAGTCTTTCTTCAAGTTCCGGCAATTGCGAATCCATTACAAGCGAAACGCATGCCCTGATTCCCTCTTTCCTCAGGCTACCTGTGTTGCTTAATGATATAGCGCTGATGCCGTAATATAATAGCTGCTCAACAAGGTCTTCCCCGGAGTAACCGTCATAAGCCACGGTGAAATAAAATCCGTCTGCAATCGGGTCGCCGTCATCATGGTCATATACTATCCTGAACCCGTTTTCAAGGAACATCTTTTTCATTTTTTTGGCGCGTTCACCGTAAACTTTTACTTCTTTAATGAAATCAAGCTCGCCGTCATTCACAGCTTTTAGCAGTGCTGCAAATGCGTATTGGGTGGAGTGTGTCACACCTGCGCTTACAGTGTAAGCAGAGCCGTATATCATTGTATGCCCGAAATTTGAGCTGGAGTAAAATCTTGTTAAGTCAGGATAGTCTCTGTTAAACAGGCTGTCTGAAATTACAATGCAGCCTATCCTCTGCCCGGCATATGAAAATATCTTTGATCCTGAAACAAGTATCATATAATCTTTGCAGTATTTTGATACTGACGGCTGATGCGGTTCTTTTCCGGGTTTGGAATAATCCTTGCGGAAATCCATGTTAAAATATGCCAGGTCCTCTATCGGAATTACATCATACTTTTGGCAAAGTTCGCCGATAATTTTCAGTTCCTTTTCTGTGAAGCAGATCCAGGAAGGATTATTGGGATTTGAATACAGCAAACATGAAATATTTCCTGCTTTCAGTTTTTCTTCAAGCACTTCGTGCAGCTTCTCTCCGCGGAATTTATATACATCAATATTATCCTGCTTAATGCCAAGCACCCTTAACTGCATTTTATGCACAGGAAATCCGGGGTCTAAGAACAAAACAGTATCTTTTTCTTTATTTGTGCGGGCAAGTGTTAAAAAAGTAACAAAGCTTCCGCTTGTAGAGCCGGTGCATGGAATGCACGATTTTTCCTGCACATCAATATCAAGGAAAAGCTTAACAAACCGGGAAATTTCCCTTTTAAGCTCAGGTATTCCTTCAATTTCCGGATACAGGTTTGCTATCCCCTTTTTAAGGGCTTCAATTTCGGCATTTATGCCGATTTCCGAAGCAGGAAGTCCGGGCACGCCCATTTCCATTCTTATGAATTTTTTACCGCTTGCTTTTTCGATTGCATTGATAAGGGAGCGTATTTCTCTGATTGATGCTTTGCCAACACATGGCAGCTTTGATTCCGCGATTTTCTGTTTAACTATATTATAGTCTATAGGAGTGTTAATCCGTATATCTGACGAAGTTTCTAACAGAGTATTTTCGAGTACGTCTTTCACTTTTTTTGGTGTCTTAAAGACTAGTATTTTATTGTATTTGGGTTTGGTTTTATTAACAAACTTACTCAAAAAATGGGTTTTATTCAATAAATAAAGCGGTCATATTTTTAATCATATACAAAAAAGCCTGCTGATTTATCAGCAGGCTAATACAATTTTGTTTTTACCCTCCTTCGGGGAGGGTGTCCGGCGATAGCCGGACGGGTGGGGTCTTATTTTAACAGCACCATCTTCTTCGTTTCTGTATACCTTACCCCGTTGTTGGAGTTATCTCCAACAACTAACTTATAAAAATACATTCCGCTTGCCAGATTACTCCCGTCAAACTTAACTTCATAACTGCCGGCAAGCTTGTATTCGCTGTAGCTGAATACCTCCTTACCAAGTATATCATATACTTTTATAGTTACCTGTACATTCTTAGGCATTTCATATTTTATGCTTGTAGTTGGATTAAACGGGTTCGGATAATTCTGATACAGCCTGAACTGGTTTGGCTGATTGTTTATAGCAGTACTGGTATTCTTTAAGTCTTTTCCTGTTATCAATGAAAGTATTCCCAATTTATGCTCGGTGTAATTTATCATACTGCCGTTTGGGGCGTCTTGCTGTGTCATTCTTTGCAGGCTCAGCTTGTTTATGAGTGCGTGAATACCCTTTGCATTGTTCTGGTTATTCTGATATATCGTTTCATAGTCGCTGATTGCTTCTTCTATATTAAACTGTTTTACCTTTGATTTTATCTTAAAATCTTCTGACAGCTCTCTTGTTGTATATGGATAAGCAGAGTTATTTTGAATATTTGTATAATATCCCTGTATTGCATAATATTGTGATGAATTTGCTCTCGATTTTTCAAGGCAGTTGAATATTCTTGCCAAAGCTACAGGAGCGTACTGGCTTGTCTTATAACTGCTTACTACCTCTTTATAATGAGTAATTGCATCTGCGTAGTTACCTGACATTTCTTTTGTATATGCCTGTGTGAAAAGGTCTTCAGGGCTGGGATTATCGCCAAGTGTTTGTGTATATACCGTATCATATAATCCCCAGCCAATTGAGTTTAACTCTGTGCCGTCTGTTGCTGGAAGGCTTGTACCATTGAAAGGATTGCTGTAATCGGCATAACCGCCTGATATATCGAATAATGATGAATTTGGCGGATTATCATACCAGTAGTTTATCCTTGCAGGTACTTCTGTATAAAGGAATGTAAAATTACCGTTTAAGTAATCTGAACCGTTTACTATTATTTTATTATATCCTGAGTCAATTAGCGGATAACAGTCAGCAAATCTTATGCCGCTGCTTGTGGGATATCCGCTAATATTGTTATTACCTCCAAGCCATCTTAGTGTCGAAGATGATATTACAGGCTTCATAACAGGCATAGAGCTGTTTACAAGGTCAATATTTGTTATATATGCATCAATAAGTGAGTTTTTAAGCAGGTATGGTGATGAGTAAGAGCCATATATTGATTTCTGGAAATTATTTACTGTGTTGTATTCAATTGTACCGTTTGAGTTATCAAGATATATACCTGTTCCTGTATTGCTATAACCTGTAATTACATTGCGGGCAATGTATTCACTTGAATGCAGCAAAGATATACCTGTATTGACATAGTTAATATTATTATCACAAACAACAACCCCGCCTGCGGGGCAGTATTCTGCAATAATACCTGCTGTAAATCCGGCACTGCCGGTTTTAACCGCATTACATCCTTTAACAAGCACATTATAGCTGTTGTTTACATAAACATAGTTAAGCAGTTCTGTACCGGTTGAGTTCTTAAAAGTACAGTTACTTATTTCAACAGCGCCGGGTGAGCCAAACGGGTTATAATTATCAGTAATATTTATTCCGTTCACAGCATTCTGGAAAGTGCAGTTCTTTAATGTATCGTATGCAATGCCGGAAAGGTAGATGCCGTCCCAGGTATGGGTGCTGTCAAGTGAAGTTATCTTTGCATTATTGCAGTTTATTCTGGAACCGTTCAGAAATACAAGCTTTGTATTCTTGCCAAGTCTAAGTTCAGAGTGTGGCATCATTGTAAATACAGCAGAGCTGTCGAAAGTTATTGTTGTGCTGTCAGGAAATTCTACAATTGCGCTGTCTTCAATGGTTATATTTCCGCCAATAAAAGGTGATTGTGAAGGAGAACATGAATTTGATATACCTCTTCTTTCATAAACAATGTTCACGCTTCCTTTTACAGTTCCGTTGTTGCAAAACTTTCCGCCATTTTTGATAAATAAAGTACTGCTTGGCAGGAATGTTAGTACCGCATTATCAGAAACTATAAATTTTGCACCGCTTTCGATATACATTGTTTCGCCTGATTTCAAAAATGCATTGTGACCCGAAGATATGCTTAAATTCATAAATAAACTTCCATAATCTACATGTTGAGAAAAGCCAAAATAATCGGTAGCTTTAATCGGAATATTTAAGTAAACTCCATTTCGTTCATCAGTTGTCTTAAAATATCCTTTATTAGGTGTTTTTGAAAAAGAATAAGTTAATGGATCAACAGTCCCTATTTGGCTGTAAATTCTTAAAGTTCGATTCACATCTACATGATCAATTTTAATTACACTACCTCCTATAAATTGAAAAGTAATATTATTATCTGAATTAAATCTTATCCATACATCATTATGCTGATAGTTTGGTAAATCCCAGTCACTGTAATCCATATTAATATAATCTATTAAACCTGTTAACTCATCAGAGTCTGGATCAACATCCCAAAACTCAATTCTATATTTCCCAATACCAAAAATACTATCACAAGCATCATGGCTTGAAACATCCCATGATAAAAAGAAACCCCGTAAAGGATCGTTTTCGCTACCATTAATGCTCCTCAATAAACGTTTACTGCCGGCAAAAATATAATTATCAACAAGATTTGATTTATCGTTATCAGCTTCAGCCGAATATCTATAATCTCTTGTGAAACCAGTTAAATCATCATAATTTTCGATAACACCTAAAGGTTTCATGTTGAAAACAAATCCAACAGGAATAACCCGTATATAAATATCTTTTGTTGTATTCTTATTCATAATGAATATTTCCGCTCTTGGAGTTTGTTGTGAATACAAAAGGTTTAAACTCATAAAGAATATAAAAGTAAATATAAAAGTTTTCATAATGTAATAGTTTCCTTTCTTTATTCAATTAAAACTATTTTTTTTGTTTCAGTGTAATTTTGATTATCAGTTAAATTTACAAAATAGACTCCGGAATTGTAGTTTTCAACATTTAGATAAATGCGGTAAACACCGGGTTGATAAATTCCGTTGGCTAAAACTCTTATTTCTCTTCCTAAAACATCAAATAATTTAATAGTAATGAATGATGATATTGGTATTTCGAATTTAATTTCTGTATTTGGATTGAATGGATTAGGATAATTTTGATACAGTTTAAACTTTAATGGAGCAGTGGTTTCATTAGAAATTATTCCAATTGGATCTGCCTTAGTCGTTTTAAGAACATAAAGAAATTGAGGATCTAAATCTGCCGGTGGGAAATTTAACGCATCACCGCATACAATGTATGTACTATCATCACATAAATCCACGGATGAACCGGATATTTCTAGTGTATCCATTGAGTATGTTTTTTCCCAAATCTTCTCTCCATTTGAGTTAATTGCCAGTAAGAATGCTTCTGTTGCTTTTACTCCTGTAATAACATATGTATTATTATAATTGACTCTTACGGCACAATCCGATGAACGCAAATTAAAATAAGTATTTGTATCTCCATAAATTTTAGACCACTGAAAATTTCCCGAGCTATCAGTTTTTGTAAAATATAATTTTATATATTGATTTGTGTACCTAATAGTACCAATCGTTAAATAGCCATTATCTGCTGTTTGGAATATTGCATTACCAGACTCCAAAAAATTGCTACCATAGCTTCGAGTCCATAGGGTATCCCCATTGTTATTTGTTTTAATTAGCAAAACTTGAATGTTATTAATTATTGTTATACCACCCGAGAGTATAAAGCCTCCATTAGTTAATTGTTTAACATGTTGTATTGTATTCTGCGTATTGTTTGGTCTAATAATTTTTGACCAAATTTTATTTCCGTTTGTATCTATTTTCACCATATAACCTGATCTGATAGTTGGGCTGCCTGTTTCAGCTTTACCCACTGCTACTATATTTAAGTCTGAAGACTCAGTTAAATGATAAAAGTAAATATCATATCCAGGTTCATTGATATACTTCAACCAAACCATATTACCATCAGGTCTAAATTTTGCAATTAATCTGTCATCGCCAACAGCAACATATTCACCGGATGCAGTTTCGATTACAGATGTCATTCCTATAGTAACAGGCAGATATCTTACCCATAAAGTATCGCCCATACTATTCAGCTTCGCGACAAAACCTCCATTAATAGGTACTCCTCTTCTTCCCGCTATAACATAATTCCCATCGCTTGTTTGCTTAATTGAATTGCCTGTTGTCCAGTTTGATTGTAAATACGTTCTCTGCCACGTAATACTCTGCCCAAAAATATTTGCGGAGCAAAAAATGATTGCTGCGCAAAGCATTAATACTTTACGTTTTATACTTCTTGCAGTTTTATTTAAAATTTTCATAATTTCTGAAATTTAATTATTTTTATCTGTATGTTTCGCATTAGTTTTCCATAA
>LLZO01000076.1 GCA_001567545.1 Candidatus Tepidiaquacellales bacterium OLB5 | reverse complement strand
CAAATAAATACAGATTTATATAAACCATTACTTTATGAATTTATATATTATTTCGATGAAAAATCTATCCCACTTTGCTCCCCTCTCCTTTTAGGAGAGGGGTTAGGGGGTGAGGTCCTCTTTTCTTCATTTTTTAATTACAATTTTATAACGATTTTTGAAGTTAAACCAATTTTAAATGCCGCGTAAAGCTATAACAAAAGTCTCCTCAGGTAAAGAGCCCGTAAAACAGGTCAAAAAAAGCCGTATATCCAAATCCCAAAAGCAGCCTGCTGCACAGTTTGAAAAATCTATTATAGTTAAGGGAGCAAGGGTCAATAACCTGAAGAATATCGATATTGAAATACCGCACAACAAGTTTGTTGTAGTTACGGGATTAAGCGGCTCTGGTAAAACCTCTCTGGTATTTGATACAATTTACGCCGAAGGGCAGCGCCGGTATATTGAAAGTATGTCATCCTATGCCCGCCAGTTCCTTGAGCGGATAAATAAACCTGATGTTGATTCCATAACCGGGCTTGCGCCCTCAATGGCTATAGAAGTTAAAACCTCAACACGAAATCCCCGAAGTACTGTTGGCACCACAACAGAAATTTACGATTACTTCCGCCTGCTGTTTGCGCGGGCAGGCAAAACATACAGTCCTGTCAGCGGCAAAGAAGTTACCCGCGATACTGCCGAAAATGTTCTGAAGTTTATTAACACCCTGCAGGATAAATCAAGGCTGTATATTTTATTCCCCATACACGTGCACGAAAAAAAATCTGTTAAGCAGGAAATTGAAAACCTGATACAAAAAGGCTATATAAGGATATTTGACGGCAAAGAAATCATTGAGCTTAACAAAGGCTACGATGAAAAGAAACTGAAGCTTAAAGATTTAAAAGTTGTTGTAGACCGCCTTGCACTGAACAGTTCGGATGAAGAACAGATGCAGCGCATAGCCGGCTCGCTTGAGCAGGCTTACGCCGAAGGCGATGGATACCTGTTTGTGATGACGGAAGGTAACCTCACCCCCCAACCCCCTATCCTGAAAGGAGAGGGGGAGAAAAATCCCGATGCAAGAGGGGAATTTACAATCACTCCTTTCAACATGCACCTCGAGGCTGACGGTATCAGGTTCGAAGAACCTGAACCGCTGATGTTCTCGTTCAATAATCCCATTGGCGCATGCCCTAAATGCCAGGGATTCGGTGAAACAATTGATATAGATGAAAATCTGATAGTGCCTGACAGGAACAAATCAATTTTCCAGAATGCTATTCACCCGTTTTCAACACCAAAACACAGCAAACATTTAAGCGATCTTATTTTCGAAGGGAAGAAGAACGATGTGAGAGTTCATGTACCTTTCAAAGACCTGACCAATGAAGAAGTTGAAAAGGTATATAAGGGAATGGGCGAATATATCGGCATTAACAAATTCTTTAAAATGGTTGAGCGCGAAGCAGCATATAAGATTCACTACCGCGTACTGTTAAGCCGCTACCGCGCCTACACTAAGTGTACTGAGTGTGAAGGCTCACGGCTGCGCAAAGAAGCGCTGTATGTAAAAGTTGCCGGAAAAACCATTAAAGACCTTGTTAAGAGCAATATCGAAGAGCTGTATTATTTCTTCAATGATGTAAAGCTGGATAAAATGCAGCAGGAAATTGCCGGCAGGATACTTGAAGAAATAAAAAGCCGGCTTAAATATCTTTACGAGGTGGGGCTTGGGTATTTAACCCTTGACAGGCTTACCAGCACTCTTTCAGGCGGCGAAAGCAGCGTATTAATCTGGCAACTTCACTTGGTTCATCACTTGTAGGTTCAATTTATGTGCTCGATGAGCCCAGCGTTGGCTTGCATCCCAGGGATAATGACAGGCTTATTAAGATACTTAAATCACTGCGCGATATAGGGAATTCCGTAATTGTTGTTGAGCATGACCCCGATATGATAAATTCAAGCGATTATATGATAGATATAGGCCCCAAAGCAGGTGAGTACGGCGGCGAAGTAATTTATTCAGGTGATATAAAGGATATCACTAAATCAAAAGATTCGCTTACTGCCAAATACCTTACAGGTAAATTAAAGATTGACCTGCCTGCGCGCAGGCGGTCTGCCAACGGGCATGTAATTTCAATCCGCGGCGCATCTGAAAATAATCTTAAAGACCTGAATGTTGATATTCCCCTTGGTGTGTTTGTATGCATAACCGGTGTAAGCGGTTCCGGGAAATCAACTTTAATAAGCGATATACTTTACGGCGCTTTAAAAAAACGGCTGGAAGGTATCTATAATGAAAAGATAGGGCAGTACCGCGAAATCACCGGGCACCAGCATATCAATGCAATTGAGCTGGTTGACCAGACGCCAATTGGCCGCTCGCCAAGGTCAAATCCGGTTACATATATGAAGATATTTGACCAGATACGCGATGTCTTCGGCTCGCAGGCGGGCAGCAAGGTGAGGGGATTTTCAGCGGGTAACTTTTCATTCAACGTACCGGGCGGCAGGTGCGAAACCTGCGAAGGAAGCGGTGTGATAAAAATTGCCATGCAGTTTATGGCTGATATTTATCTTGAGTGTGATGTATGCAAAGGCAAGCGTTATAAAAGCGAAATACTTGATGTTGAATACAACGGAAAAAATATCAGCGATGTACTGAACCTCAGCATATCAGAGGCAATAACATTTTTTAAAGAATATCCGCGCATTACAGCCAAGCTTAAAATACTTGATGATGTTGGTTTGGGATATTTAAGGCTGGGGCAGTCAGCAACTACACTTTCAGGCGGTGAGGCGCAGAGGATAAAGCTGGCATATCATTTATCGTTTCAAACAGCGGGTGAAAAAACACTGTTCATCTTCGATGAACCAACAACAGGCCTGCATTTGTATGATATATCCAAACTGCTTAAATGCTTTAATGAGCTTATAGCCAAGGGGAATTCTGTTGTTGTTGTTGAACATAACCTTGAAGTTATCAAATGCGCCGATTATATAATAGATATCGGTCCGGATAGCGGCAACAAGGGCGGTGAGGTTGTTGCAAAAGGCACCCCTGAAGAAATTGCAAAAAATAAAAAATCATTCACCGGCGGCTTTTTGGCGAAACTTTTGAAGTAACAGAGTATAAAAGAAAAAGGGGCTGCAGCCCCTTGGTATGATTTACAGATTCTTCAGCTCTTCATACATCAGCCCTACTTCGTTCTTTAAAAAATTAATATCTTCATCAAGGAAATGCCGCGCCAGCTGGCGCGCACGCTTAAGCGTGTTCATGTTTATTTCAGAGGTAATTAAATCCTCATCAAAGAATTTTGCAGCCTTATCAACATTGCCGAACGGGTCAACAATTTCGCTGCCGCCCCAGAAATTAACACCGTCTTCAAATCCGACCCGGTTGCAGAAAACCAGGTAAACAGAAAGCAGCCTTGCATAAGCCTTATGCTGTTCAGAGTTTATTTCGTAGTTCTTTAATATTTTGGTTTTTGCGTTAAGCGCAAGCCTGGTTGGCGATACGGCAATTCCAATTATTACTTTTGCGCCTTTTAATGCCTGCAGCAGCGGCATTGAAATATGCCACAGGTCTTCGCAAACCAGCACGCCAAGCCTGCCGAATTTTGTATCGTGTACATCAGCCTGCCTGCCGCGTGAGAAGTAGCGAATTTCTTCGAACATGCCGTAGTCAGGCGGGTAAACTTTTTTATGTGTGAACTTTAGCCTGCCTTCTTCAAAGTAAAATGCAGAGTTGAAAATTCCGAAATTTTCGTCTTCTTCAATACCGCCGCAGATAATGCTTATTTTTTTCGACCGCTCGCGTAGCGGGTCAAGCAGCTTTGAGGTATGGGGGTTCAGCGCCAGCTCCAGGTTTAGATCCTTTACTGAGTATCCGGTAAGCGAAAGCTCGGGGAACACTACCAAATCAGCCTTTTTGGCTATGGCTTTATCAATATACTTTAAATGAAGCTTAATGTTCTTTTCAATATCTCCTAAAACCGGAGCTATCTGTGCGCAGGATACTTTGAATTTCATATGTTGTTATTATCTGCAAATATAGTTAACATATAATTCAATATAAATTACTTTTTCAGAAGGAAAATGCGGATAATCCCTGTAATTTTAAGGTTAATCTTAAGCCACACAAGCAGAAGCCCTTTGCCGAAATGTTTTTCAAAATATTTCAGGCAGTCTTCGTTCCATATCCTTATCATATTAGCGCGGTCTTTCTTTATGCTTGCCCCGTGTTCATGCGTAACAACAGCATTTGGCAGAAATCTGATCTTAAAGCCTGAATCATATATTTTTTTGCAGAGGTCAACATCATTAAAGAACATTCTGAAGCGCTCATCCATACAGCTGATATTTTCCGGAAGGTCTTTTTTCAGCATAAATGCTGCAGCCATAGGCTGTTCAATATCCTGCTCTTTGGAATAATCCATATACTTAGCTTTCCAGCTGCCAAATAACTTTGACTTAGGGAATACATATGCAAGCAGGCTGAACTCGCAGAACATGCGCCAGAATGATGGGAATTTCCTTACGGAATACTGCACGCTTCCATCCGGATTTTTCATCAAAGGTGCGCAAGCGCCGTATGCAGGATTTGATTCCAGGAAATCATACATTCGGGTAATACTTGCCTCATGTAAAACCGTATCGGGATTAAGCAGAAGAACATATTTTCCTTTTGCCTGATTTAAACCCTGGTTTACTGCTTTTGTATAGCCAAGGTTTTCATTATTGCGGTAAGTATAAAGCTGCGAAAATGATATTTTATTAACAATATCAAATGAGTTATCGGATGAATTATTATCTATAATGATCAGCTCAGCAATTATATCAGCACAGGCTTTAATAACAGAATTTATACAATCCTGTATATCGTTTGAACTGTTCCATGTAACAATTATAATAGAAAGCTGCACCATCTGACAAACATAACTTAATTAGAGAAATAGTGAAATAGATAAAAAGCGATATAATAAAAATAGAGAAATAGTCAGATAGTGAAACATTGATATTTCAGCTGATAAATAAATGGTCAACCGATCAACCAATTAACCAATTAACCTTTTAACTATTTAACCATTCAAACAATTAACTATTTGAATTGTAACTCAGTTCAATAATGAATAATTTGCATAAAATTAAGTAATTAAATATGTCAAAACCTGTAAAAAAGAAAAATATTTATGCAGGCAAACCTGCAGCGAGCTTTAAATTCAAACACCTGCTTTATAAAAAAGCAGGATACAAAGCAACCATCACAATTAACCGTGAAAAGGTACTTAACTGCCTTGACCTTACAACTATATCAGAGCTTACTGCAGCATTTAAAGATGCTTCATGGGATGATAATGTTGCCGTAATTATATTAACCGGGGCGGGAAAAACTGCTTTTTCAACCGGGGCAGATCTGAATGAACAGCAGGAATATTTCCTTGGGAATCCTAACGACTACTATAAATGGATGTATGAATTCATACAGCTTCACGAAGTGATGCGTAATTGCGGCAAGCCAACAATAGCAAGGCTTAACGGAATTGTAGTGGGCGGGGGCAATGAGCTTAATATGAGCTGCGACCTGGCAATAGCTGCAGATCATATTTATATAAGACAGGTTGGAGCAGCGCGCGGCTCTGTAGCCGCTGCGGGAGCTACACAGTTTCTGCCGATACTTGTTGGTGATAGGCGCGCCCGTGAAATATTATTTCTCTGCGAAGAAATTCCCGCAGCAAAAGCGCTTGACTGGGGACTGGTTAACCAGGTTGTTCCTTACAGCAAGCTTGATGATGCTGTTGATATAATGGCAGAAAAATTATTCAACAAGCTGCCTGAATGCCTGAGATACACAAAGCAGCAGCTTAATTTCTGGCGCGACCTTTCATGGCATACTACTATTGGGCATGCACGGGACTGGCTCTCGCTTCATAATCTAAGCGGTGAAGTAAAAGAGGGTATCAGTGCTTTTAACCAAAAGCGCGGTGTGAATTATAAAAAAATCAGAAAAATAAAATAAATCATATCTGCTGAATGGATCTGGTCACCATATTAACGATCCTTGGAATTATTGCAACTATTGCAGCTCCCGCTGCAGGTTATATTTTAAAACTGCGGAAGGAATATAAGAATTATTATTCCGTTATATGGAAAAGCTCCCGCAAGCTAAAAGCCAATGACCTGCTTGGCGAACGCCCCTGCGCCGAATATTATTACACCAGGGATATTGATAACCGTATATTCCGCGCTATTGAACGCAAGCGGAATTTACTGATAGTGGCGCCTCCGCTCAGCGGTAAAACCCGCGCTGTATTCAATGCGCTGCACACACTTAAAGACCCCGTTAATATCCTTGTTCCAAGAAGCGTTCCAATGAATTCATTTTTATTCCCCAGAGATTTTATTTTCTGGAAAAAGAAAATGATTTTTATTGATGACCTGCAGTATTATATAGAAAGACAGGATGCATATCACCTGCTATTCCGCGAAGCAAAGGAAAGAAATATCCCGGTTGCTGCAACGTGCCACTCCGGCAGGGAATTTAAAAAGGTAAAGAATAAATTAATCGAGCAGAACCTGGATTTAGATATTATTTTCGGCGAAGATATAATTGAGCTCAATAAAATAACAGCTGATGAAGGCAAAATGATCTCCGATAAGCTGGGAATGAAATGGGATACGGTTAAGTTCAACGGAACTATAGGCTCAATCTTCATGCGGTTAAGCGAAATGGAAAGAAGGTTTGATAACTGTGATAATATTGAAAAAACAATTTTGCGCTCACTGCGCAGCCTTTATAAGAGCGGAATTTATGAAGAGAACAGTGTATTCAGACTGGAGTGGATAAAGAAAGCATCCGGAATGTATGAGCTTGAAGGCAGGGATTTTGAATGGACCGGATGGCTTAAAAATCTTGAAGATAAGGAATTCCTGAAAATTTCCAGTAGGAACAGGGTATGGGCAGAGGATGCATATCTTGAATTTGTTGTTAAAACAGATGCTGATTTAACTCTGCAGGATATTTTTGAAAATATGCTTGATGTATTTAAAAATGATGCTGAAGTTCTGCAGATGCTGGGTGAGCGCGTATATGATATTGGTGTTGTTGACACTCAGATATCTGAGTATATGAAGATTACAATAAAAGCCTTTGAAACCTCTCTTAAAAATATTAATATCGAATTGCAGAAACCGGAATATTATAAAGCGCAGAACTATCTTGGACAAGCGTACTGGTCTCTTTCTAAAGTTCAGGATACACATGAAAACTGCGCAAGGTCAATAGAATATTTTAACGAGATACTTAAAACTGTAAGTATTGATTCAAACCCGGTGGAATATGCCAGAATTAAGAACAGGATAGGCAATACCCATACAGCCTTTGCAGAAATTGAGGACAGGGAAGCAAACTGTATAACAGCAATCAATGCTTATAAAGAAGCCCTCAAAGTATTTAACCAGAGGCAGTATCCGCAGGAATATGCCAGGGCGCACAATAATCTGGGCGGCGCATATTTGATACTCGCAGAAGTAAAAGATAAAATTACAAATTATAAAAATGCAATAAGCTCCTTTGATGAGGCATTAAAGTTGAATGTTATCAGGGAATATCCCAAACTGTACGCATTGACCAAAAATAACCTTGCAAATACATATGCAAGGCTTAGCGATACCGAAGAGCCTGAAAAAAATCTGATGCTGGCTATTGATGCATATTCTGATATACTTAAAACCCAGCCGAAGGAAAAAGTGCCGCTGCAGTACGGGTTAACCCATAATAACCTTGGCAATGCATATGCAATGCTTGCGTTGCACAGAAATAAACATGAAAATATAAACAGGTCAATTGAATCTTTTAAAGAAGCGCTAAGTGTCAGGGATCCTGACAGAGTCCCGATACAGTATGCTAACACTATGTTTAACCTGGGTGATGCATATCTTGTAAAGGCTGAAGAAGAAAATACGCCCGCAGCCCTGTACGATGCAATCGATTCATTTAATGAATCGATAAGGATCAGGACTTCGGATAAATACCCGATACAGTATGCAGAGTGCTGCGCCGGGCTGGGAAAAGCTTATATTAACCTTGCTGAGTATGAAGATAAGACTGAAAATTATCATAAAGCAATAGCATCATTTGACGAAGCTCTGAAGATATTTACAGAAGAACAATTCCCCGATAATTATAACCTTATTAATAATGAGATAACCAAAGCAAAAAAGATATTTTTCTAGACGTAAGTTTATTAACCTGCCAATCTACATGAACAAGGGGCTGTGAGCCAATATTGTGTTTCAGAAAATATTTCTTTGCAGGGTTAAAAGTATAACCCCCTCTGTATTCCTGACTGCTCCGGCAGTTCCCCCTTGCAGGGGGAGATGAAAATCACTTTACATTTCAAAAAATTGCTTTTGTTTTTGCTTTTGTATCATTTCCCCCTGAAAGGTCGAAGAACTGGCGCAGACATGTGGGAACACAAGGGGGTCATATAAATTACCATAAACTTTGAACAATCTCCAATGGTTATATTTCAGGTTCATAAGACTTCAAAATTCTTTAAGACTTTTGAAATCTTAACACAAATTTTTTATCCTGTTAAGACGTGCCGGTTTGACTGCTTAGCAGTTGGCACGTCTCTAACGATAACAGCAGTGGAATTTTAAATATTTAAATTTTCTCTTTAAATAAAACCTGAGACGCCCCAGCCCCAAAGGGGGTCCTTTGGAACGGGACGTCTTTACAGATGATATTATTTTAGAGCTTTGCCTATTATTATGATATGCAGGGTTATTTCAATAAAAAATATTTTTTCTTTTT
>LLZO01000075.1 GCA_001567545.1 Candidatus Tepidiaquacellales bacterium OLB5 | reverse complement strand
TCCTGCTAGCTGATGGCGAAAATGTGTTCGATATTGCTTCAAACCAGTCAGCTTATCATTTATACGGCTGGTTCCCGTATTTCACGGCAGTCAGCTATGATGAAACCGATAACTGCTTTAAGGTTGATAATTCACCTGTTGACCCGCCAATAAATCTGGTAACAGATGGCTACCAGGGTTCAGCATTAAGCTTTACTTTCCAGCCGTATCTCACAGGCTGCGAGATCATAGGCGGCGGAGACGGGTTTGTAATAAATCTTGGTGACGGCATATATGATACATTATATAATGAGGGTCAGGGCGCAGGAGGAAGCCGGAGTTCCGTAGCGTCCGTTCGCCGAACGGACATTAAGCAAAACAGTCAAACGCATGCCTTTGACCTACCCTCTGCCAAAAACAAATACGATTCAATAAGCGTATTACTTCGATACCGCAACTACCCGCTTGCAAGGACCAAATGTATTGACCTAATCAACACATATCCTGACAGTATTCAGAGCCTGAATGCAATATCAAAATTATTCCTTGCTTCAACAGCATCTGATACAACCATTACCGGTGCAAATGAACTTAAAATTTATTATGAAAACCTTATACTAAACCATCCGAACAATGTATCTCTTGTAAAACGTGCAAATTACTTTATACTTAAGTGTAAAGTCAGGTTGAGGCAGTACACACAGGCATTGGCAGGATTTCAGCAGATAATAAACCAGAATCCGTACAGCTATGAGGGACTTATTGCAAGATGGGATTATATGGCAACGAGTCTGCTTGTGCAGGGTCAAGGCGGAGGAGAGCCATCAATTAGGAATTACGAATTAGGAATTACGAATAATACTGAAAATGGCATTGATGTAGGTCAAAGGCATGCCTTTGACTATAGCGATATAGACGGAAACGATGACGACAGGAAACCTTTCACCAAAGAACAAAGGCAGGATATCCGTAAATCCATCAACACTGCAATAGAAATAACAAAGAATGATGATGAAACCAAAATGAAGTCACTAGAGCAGAGGTCACAGCTTGGCGATGTTAACGCATCAAGAGAGCTTTCGCAGATGAAATCATTAAAGCAGGTAGTAAAGACCGAAAA
>LLZO01000074.1 GCA_001567545.1 Candidatus Tepidiaquacellales bacterium OLB5 | reverse complement strand
TTAAAATAACAATCCCCGCGGTTAACGGGGATCGTATTCAAAATTCACAAAAACATTCGATGTAACATTCAAATAACCATTTTAGCAGGATTGCTCACAGGAAAATTACAAAGTAATTTTCGTCCCGAAGGGACTCCTTCGGGGCAGTCGCTTGCTTCTTTGCAGTTAGATGCCTGTTGCTTTTGCTTTTGCTTTTGCCTTTGCTTTTGCCTTTGCTTTTGCCTTTGCCTTTGCTTTTGCCTTTGCTTTTGCTTTTGCTTTTATTTTTGCCTTTTGCCTTTTGCCTTTTTACTTTAATGCTATTTATGTTCTTCCTTCGGGTTGCATAAGCCCACTATTGTGTGGAATGTATCATGCAGCGCATTCAGGCTTTTGAAAATTTCTTCATTGGCTGCGTTACCTTTAATTTTTTCTTCAAGTGCTTTTGAATCAGCTTCAAGCTTTTTTGCTGCTTCAAGAATTTCTGTTTTGTTGAACTCAGCCGGTACGGGATTTGAATTCATCTTTGCTGCTGCTTCCACCATTTCGCTTATACGGGTTTTTACCGGTTCAAAGTTTCCTTCTTCGGCGGGGTGGAATGTAGCTGACATAACTTTATGGAACGCTTCAAGCTCTGCCCATTTTTCGCCTGCTGTTAATTTTGATGATGCAAATACAACGAACAGTCCCAGGATGATAATTAATGCTTTTTTCATGTTGAGTAATTTTTAGAATTATGAAAAATATTTACGGGTAAAATTAATCAATATTTGGTATGTTTTAAATTCAAAAATCCTTGCTGAAACCGTTGCGGGCTTATATTTATTTTAAAGTATTTCTGCTGTAACTTCGGTGATTACATATATTTCCAACAATCATAAAATACCGTGACCCATATCATAGCAATTAAGCTGCGCTGCCTGCTATTTTGCAGGATGTGGGAATATTGTGATTAGTTTTTGACCGGTTAAAATTCTATGCAAACCGTTAATAAAATAAAGATGAAAAACAAAGAACAGATAGAACAGTTCATGAAGCTCCGCTCGTATGTTTTGTTCGGGGCTTCGGCGAAAAAGAAAAAAGTTCGGCAATATGATACTTGCCGCAATGAAGAAAAAAGGATACACCGTTTACCCAGTTCACCCGACCGCAAACATAATAGATAACTCCATAACATATAACTCGCTTGACCAGATTCCGCAGAAACCCGAAGGGGCAATTATTGTTCTGCCGCCCCATAATGCAGAGCGCGCTGCCAATGAAGTTATTGCTGCCGGCATTAAGAACATATGGTTTCAGCAGGGTTCTGAAAGCGAAAAAGCTGTGCGTTATGCCGTGCTGAACGGTGAAAATGTAATAAGCGGCCAGTGTGTATGGATGTTCCTTAAACATGCGGGGTTCCCCCACAATGTGCACAGGTGGGTATGGAGCTTAAGCGCATCAGGATAAAACAGGTTCACAGGCAGTACTTATAGAAATTCCGTGAATTCCTTTCACATTTTATTGCTTGTACATTTTATTGCTTGTATATGAGCAATAAACTTTCTATTTTACATATCATTTGTTTCGCCCTCTATAACATTTCAATAATTAAATAAATTATACATGAACCGGAAGAACTTCTTAAAGTCCTCTGCTTTAGGTTTGGCTGCTGCTGCTTTTGCGCCGGTTAATTTATTAGCACGTCCGCTTTCGGGTCCTGACCCGTTAAAGCCGGAGCTGGTTAAAGAATTCGTAGGTGCGGGGCATAAAGATCTTGAAAGGGTCAAACAAATGCTGGCTGAGTATCCGAACCTGATTTACAGCAGGTATGACTGGGGCAACGGCGATTTTGAAGAAGCTATTGAAGGAGCGGGACATGTTGGCGATGAAGACATTGCTAATTACCTTATTGAACAGGGCGCAAGAGTAAACCTGTTTGTGTTAACCATGCTTGGCAAAACCGGGCTTGTTAAGCCCGTGCTGGAACAATACCCGGCTCTTGTGTTTGCAAAAGGCGCACACGGATTTACACTGCTGCA
>LLZO01000073.1 GCA_001567545.1 Candidatus Tepidiaquacellales bacterium OLB5 | reverse complement strand
CTGATCATAATAAGCTCATATTCAAGCCTGTTATTATCAGTTTCTATTTTTGCTTCGGTGATAAGGTTATTAACCTTATCCATCATTTTCTTTTTAGTTTCAGATACGTTGTTTTTGGAAAGCTTAACAACGGCATCCAGCTTTTTTTCAATTGAGCCCAGCCTTGACATTATATCTTTTTCAAGAACTTTCCCTTCTTTGGTTTTCATCAAAAGCAGGTCATTTACTGCTGCAGCTATGACTTTCTTAATATCGTTCCAGTATTCAGCGAGCTCTTCGTTATTATCGCCTTTAAATATCTCTGAAAATTTCAGAATATGCTCAAGCCTGATCTCTTCTTTAATTCCGGTTGATTTTTTTATCCCCTGCAGAAGCTTATAATACTCTCTTGCAGTTTCAGGCTTAACCTGGAGTGTAACATCATTTGCGGAATTCCTTTCTATTGAAAGGATTAAGCTTATCTTACCGCGGGAAACTTTCTGCGCCACCAGCTCTTTTATTTCTGATTCTTTATCCGAAATTGCCATTGGCAGCCTTGAAGATACTTCAAGATATTTGCTGTTTATACTTCTAAGTTCGGCTGAGAACTTCATTTTCTTCAGGCTTTTAGAGGCTTTTCCGAAGCCTGTCATACTGATTATCATATTATATCTTTATTCTGAATTTCTGTTTTTTATTATGATTCCTTTAAATTCTTTTTTAGTTTTGTTTTTTCTTTTCTGCTGATCTTTGTTTTATTATTGAACAGGCTTCCCGGCTTCTGCAGGTAATGTTTGTTAAGCTCGCTCTTTAAATATTCGAATGCATCTTCAACAGATTCAGCAGTGTAAAACAGCTTAAGGTCATCTTTATCTATCAGTCTTTTATCAGCAAGCTCCTGAAAATTAATTATCCTGTCCCAGAATTTTTTATCATATACAACTACAGGCATTTTTTTCCTGATCTTTTTTGTCTGCACAAGCGTTAACAGCTCAAATAATTCATCAAGCGTACCGAATCCGCCAGGCATTATCACAAGCGCTTTTGCAAGATACGCAAACCAGAACTTTCGCATAAAAAAGTAGTGGAATTCAAAATTCAGCGAAGGAGTAATGTATTGATTGGGATACTGCTCAAAAGGCAGGCTGATATTTAAGCCTATGGATTTTCCTCCCGCTTTTTTTGCTCCCCTGTTTGATGCTTCCATAATACCCGGGCCTCCGCCTGAACAAACAACAAACCTGTGTGCGGGTACCTGTTTCATAGACCATGCTGTTATCATCTGAGACAGCTTTACTGTATCTTCATAATATCTTGACATTTCAAGATCAGTTTCAGCAGTCAGAAGCCTGTTAGCTGAGGGTTTTTTAACGCTTTTTACTGCCTTAAGGTTTTTTTGCGCTGTACTTTTGGGCAGGAGTCTTGCTGAGCCGTAAAATACTATTGTATCCCTGACATTTTCTGCCCTGAACCGGTATTGAGGTTCCATGTATTCAGAAGCTATTCTTAATACCCTGGCTGCGGGTGAGTTCAGGAATTTAATATCGTTATATGCTTTTGGCGCTTTTTCCAGCATTCTTTTAGTATAGTTGTTTTATTTAACTGTTAAGTAATCTTCCCCCGTCAACCGGAATTACATGTCCTGTAAGGTAACTGCAATCAATAATAAATTCAACTGCAGAAATAATATCTGATGGTGTTCCGTAACGTTTCAAAGGGATCTTATCAACACTGGTTTTTTGAGGTGTACCTTCTTCTTCACCTTCGATAACTATAGTACCGGGAGCAATTGCATTCACACGGATTTTGGGTGCAAGCTTTCGGGCAAGCAGGTATGTTAATTTTACCAGACCGGTTTTTGACAAGCTGTAAGGAATATACCCGCTCCAGTTCTGCAATCCTCCAAGTGAAGCTATATTGATTATCACGGGAGAACCGGATTTACGGAGATATTTTACTGCTGTTTGTGTTACAAACAGCGGCGCTTTTAAATTAACAGCAGCTGTATCATCAAATAATTTTTCATTAATATCCGCAAGGTCAATTTTTTTTATTACGCCTGAGTTATTTACAAGCACATCTATTTTTTTGAAGTCACTGCCTATTTTGCTTACAGTTTTTTTTATTGCCGGAACATTCTTAAGGTCACATTTATAAAATCTGTACTTTATATTAAAAGCATTCAGCAGCTTTTTGGTACGGTTAATTTCTGCTGTGCTGCTTGAATTATAGATCAAAGCGAGGTCATAGTTCCGTGAAGCAAGGTACAGCGCGATCTGCCTGCCGAGTCTCCTTATACCTCCCGTAACCAGAGCAACTTTATTCATAATTCAAAAATTTTAAAGCCAAAATTCAACAAAGTATGATCTTTGACATTTTGGCTTTGAAAAATATTATATCAATTACTAATTCGTAATTCCTAATTTGTAATTGATTTTGTACCCTCGACAGGAGTCGAACCTGTGGCCTGCGGTTTAGGAAACCGTCGCTCTATCCTACTGAGCTACGAGGGCAGGTGAAAA
>LLZO01000072.1 GCA_001567545.1 Candidatus Tepidiaquacellales bacterium OLB5 | reverse complement strand
AAAAAATACTGTAAAGAACTGGAAGCGCTGGGCGATATTACGACAATTAATATTACACCTTTGAATTATGATGTAAAACGCCCGCTGTATTCAGCTGCTCTGCATGGTTTTTTAAGTATAGATATCGATGCATCAGGCAAAAGTGATGAAGAACTTAAAAATGAAATGGAAACAAAGCTTAGGGAACAGGGAATTGAAATGAAATTTTCGGTCAGCACATCACCCGGCGGCTTCAGGGAAATAAAAGTTCAGAATGAGAATTTGCTTGATATGAACAAAGAGCCCAAATCATTTGAAATAAATATTGAAGATAATAACGGCAGCGAAAAGATAAAATTAAAAACAAAAAAAGCAGACCCTGAACAATTTAAGGGCAAAACCGATAAGGAAATCAGGGAAATGGTGAAAAAGGATATGGGAAATCAGGATTTAAAAGACAGCGATATTATTATTGAAAGAAACGGAGAAAATGTGCAGGTAAAAATTCAGTTTGATAAAAAAGAAATAAAGTAAACTAAGTATAACAGTCATTGCCCGTAATTTATTGCGGGCTTTTTTTATAAAAAAATTTTAACATTTATATGATAAAACAAGTGCTGATATTGATTTTAATTACAGTTGGCAATATTTTTACTCAATCAATCCCGGTGTTTTTGATCAAAAATTCAAACGGTTCACCTGTGATAGAAAAAATAGATCTGCGGGAAAATGAAATGCAGGTTTATCCCCGCGGCAAAAATTCAGAAAATATTTCCCTGGTACTCCCCGTATCTGAAGGTATTTCAGGTGATTTTGTAAAAGCTGATGACAGCAATATTATGATTGCGAGAAATAAAAGCGGTATTCTTAGCATTCTAGTGCAGAAACAGGATGGTACTCAAAAAACAATACTTGAAAAATCATTTAATGAACTGGCAGATTATGATATAAAAGTAAATATTACAGGATATTCAGTCAAAAAAGTATTTAATATTACCGGGTATAATACAGTTATTGAAGATATTAATTCACCGGTTATAGATATGTTCGGAGGTAAAATTCCGCTTAATGAAGGTGATTTCTCCATAACTACAGAAATCAAAAAAAACGCAGATAAATAATTTACTGAACGGAGATTTTGAAATAGAATATTTTGCAGGTTATTATTTCACAAAAATTGATGTTGGAAGTACAAAAAAAGCAGACGTAATTATTGATCTTGGAGCCGTTTCATCATTCTTAACTAAAGATGCGCTTCCTGAGGGAACAAATTTGTATAAAGTTTATGCAGCCGAGACTTCTGTTGAAGGGAAAAAAATGGTTGAGTTTCCGTTAAACGGTTTTGGAGGCAAAATTCAAAACCTGCTATCCTGTGATGTTTCCGGAATAAAGATTGGCAGCATTTACCTGAAAAGCCATTCATTTACAGTGATTGATTCTTTTAAAAATATAAATGGTAAAAAAATCCAGGGAGTTATCGGACTGGATATTCTTGGTACCTGCAGCAGCTTATCTATATTAATACCAAATGAAAACAGATCAGGAAAGGTAATTGTAAATTCCGTAATAAATGATAAATCTGAAGGCATTGATTTTAACATTTCACACGGTCATATTTTTATTGAAGGTGGTTTATCCGGGAAAAAAATTGACTTCCTGCTGGATTCAGGTTCACCTTTTAATTTTCTGCCAGTAGATGCTGCAGCAGGTCAAAGTATTTCGCTGACAGATGGAATAACGGTTTTTGGAGCTGATGGAATACCTGTTAAAACCAAAAAAGCTGTCATTAATGAAATTATTATCGGGAATAAGGTTTATAAGAATATCTTATTCAGCTTTACTGAAAATTCAATTCTTTCTAATTACGGATTGTCATCATCAGGCGGAATCATTGGAACAGAATTTCTGAAAAA
>LLZO01000071.1 GCA_001567545.1 Candidatus Tepidiaquacellales bacterium OLB5 | reverse complement strand
ATTACTTCAAGGGTTCGTGCATGATAATAAGCGCCAGCGGAATGGCTGAATCAGGCAGAATAGTTCACCACCTGCGCAATAATATATCGAATGAAAAAAATACAATCCTTATAGTAGGCTACCAGGCGCACGAAACACTGGGCAGGCGAATTGTTGAAGCAAAGGATAAACCCGGGGTTTATGTAAGGATATTCGGGGAAGAGCATCCCGTCAGGGCAAAAATATATGTGCTGAACTCATTTTCAGCTCACGCCGATAGAGATGAGCTGAGAGAATATTTCGGTAAGTTCGGCAAATCCTCGCTTGAACAGATTTTCCTGGTGCATGGCGATTATGACCAGCAGCAGGCATTGCAGGGTATGCTGGGTGAAATGAACAGGAACAATGTAACAATTCCCGAAAAGGGAGATGAAATTCAGCTTTAATGAAAAAATTAATTTATATATCCTTATTTTTTACAACTATTATTTTCTCCCAGTCACCAGATACACTTTACCCCGTACAGGCATTTACATCAAACGGTTACAAATACGGATATATTAACAGGGATGGAAATCTTGTTATACAGGCGAAATACGATTTCGCTAAAGATTTCAGCGAAGGGCTGGCATTTGTGAAAAGTGATAATAGCTCTGATGAATGGCTCTGTATAAATATATTTGCTGAAACAGTTTTTAAGTTATCAGCTAATTTTGTATTTGATTTTAAATCTGATCAGGCTAAAGTTATAAATCATAACGACAGCGTTTATTTTATTAACAGAACCGGGATAAGAACTGATTTCAAAGCGCCGCCATTGGATTTTAATGCAAAGAAAATACCAATACCGTATTATGAATCCGGCAAATGGGGTTACAGGATGGGTCCCGATAATATTATACTCCCGGCAATTTATGAAATGGCAGGGGAGTTCAGCGAAGATTTAGCTCCCGTGTTTATAAAATTCAGTGTAAGCGACCTGCCGGAAGTAAATTGTTTTAACGCTTTTATAAATTTAAAAGGTGAAGTTGTTTTACGTACTGAACTGAAATATAACGATAACGGATACCTTGTTACCGGTTACTTTTATTCACCCGGCAGGTGGCAAAACGGCGTTTGCCGGTATTACACATCAAATGACCCCAAAACCCGTGTGATGAAATATATCAGAAATGACGGCAGGGTAATATGGTAAATTCACCATCCACGGAAGATAGAAGCTAATATTAAAAAAGAGATTTTAATGTTAATAAACAAAATACATCTTTGTGAACCTTTGAGCTTTAGTGCCTTTGTGTCTGTTAATTGTTTTTCCTTGAATTGAAATATTTATAAAATATTGCTATTTTTGAGGGTTATAGTATAAAAATTTGAAATTTATTACACTGTTAACGGCTGTTTTTATCATGTTCAGCATAACCGGCTGTACAAGGGATAAAAATGAGCTTAACCAAAATTCCAACAGCAGAAGTAATAAAACATCGCAGGTTAATTCTGTTAATACAAACAGCAGTATAACTGCAAAAACCACGGAAGAATTTACTGTAACAACAGCAGATAATAAAAAGATCTCGGGTTCTTTATATTTCACAGAAGCAAAGAAAAATGAATTGCAGCCTCTTGTAATTCTGATCCACCAGTTCAACCAGTCACGCAGCCAGTGGCAAAATTCATTTATCGATTCGCTGCTTGCAGCGGGATACAAGGCTGCTGCATTCGATATCAGGGGGCACGGCAGCTCCGATAAACAGAACGGCGGGCTTGAAAGTATTTTAAGCGATCCTGACCAGGCACCAAAGGATATAACTGCAGTAACTGAGTGGGCTAAAAAGCAAAAGGGGATAGATTCATCAAGAATTGCAGCCATAGGCACCTCGGTTGGAGGAAATATGGCTTTATACGGAGCGCTTAACCTGGGAATAAAAGTTTCAATTGCCGTTTCAAACGGCAAAAGCACGTTCGAGGCATTCACCGGCTACAATGAACTGATGATGGGCAGGCCTTATTTCCCGAAACTGAAAAATGTGCTTTTAGTATGCGGTTCAAAAGATGGCGATCATGAGGCCGGAGAGAAATGGATATTTGAAAATTTCTGTGAAGACCCGAAGGAATTGAAAGTGTATGATTCACAAAAACACGGAAAATTCCTTATAGAAGAACAATCAGACCTTGAGCAAATAATGATAAATTGGCTTAAAAAGTATCTGTAACTGTAACAACATTTATAGTTTTTATATGTACCTTTAGTTATTACGAAATCAATTACTGACTTTTAAATCAGAGGAAATTAAAGTGATAAATATTCTAGATTTTGCAAACTCGATCCCTTTATTAATTGCAGGCGGCGCGGGACTGGTAATAATGCTGCTTGAAACAATTTTCCCCAAATCTCAAAAAGGCACCAGCGAAACACTGATTTTTTATTTTTCTCTTGCAGCGCTTGCCGCAGCGGTGTATTTTTCATTCGGCGACCTGACTAAGAATTTTGTGATCTACAATAAATTTTTGCGTGTTAACACGCTAACGTCAGTATTAAATATCATTTTCCTTTCAGGGATTTTTATTACTGTACTTTCATCAAAAAATTACCTGGAATCAGAAAAAATTAACCACGGCGAATATTATTCGCTGCTTTTATTTTCGCTCTTCGGCATGATGCTGATGGGACAGGCAAATGACCTGCTTGTAGTTTTTGTAGGTCTTGAAATTATGTCAGTTGCATTCTACGTGCTTGCCGGATTTATGAGAAGAAAACCCGATTCAAACGAAAGCGCTATAAAATATTTTCTCCTCGGCGCTTTCCTGACCGGCTTCCTGCTTCTTGGAATAGCATTCATATACGGATACACAGGCTCTACCAATTACACTGCTATTAAGGATATGCATCCGCAGATGGATACATTTTACCTTCTTGGCTTAACTCTTGTTTTCATTGCATTCATATTTAAGACCGGTTCATTCCCCCTGCAGATGTGGATACCTGATGTTTACCAGGGAGCGCCAACAGTTGTAACCGGAATGATGTCCAGCGTAGGTAAAACCGCAGCATTCGGCGCGCTGATATCATTCTTTTCAATTTTCGCACTGAACAATATTCCGATGATAGTTGCAGCTGTTGCAATTCTCACAATGCTTTACGGCAACGTAGTTGCTCTTGTGCAGACAAATATCAAGAGGCTTCTGGCATATTCAAGCATAGCACATGCAGGCTATATTATGGTCGGATTCTTAACAGTAAACCCGTTTTCCATAAGGGCAGTACTTTTTTACCTGGTATCATATATCCTGATGCAGTCAGGCGCATTTATAGTAATTTCACTTGCTGAAGAAAAGACCAAGGATGTTTCGGCAAGAAATTCGCTTGAAAGCTACAAAGGACTTGGCAAACGTTACCCTGTACTTGCAACAATGATGACAATTTTCCTTTTCTCGCTGGCTGGAATTCCGCCGTTTGCCGGCTTCTGGGGAAAATATTATATTTTCCTTTCAGCAATTCAGCTTAATTACCTGTGGGTGGCAATAATCGGAATTTTATTGAGCCTTGTAGGCGTTTACTATTACATCAAAGTAATATTATATATGTGGTTCTATGAACCGGCCGGCGAAACTGCCGATGATTACCGTTCTGATTTTTCATACACAGCTGCAATAATTTCTGTTATCGGGCTGTTTGCTTTCGGTATATACCCTGAGCTTATCCTGCGTTACATAAGAAATATAGCCGGGTAGGCAGCAGTTCAGGAAATAATCCGCATTGTAATATCTCTTTGCTGTAAACAGTGAAGAAATGAAATTTATATATTCCAGATGGAACGAAAAATCCCTTACCGATGAACAAAGGCTCGAAAGGCTGTTAAATTTGTTCAGCTATATTCTATTGCAGACCTCCGGTGATGTGAACGAAGCGCTTGACTGGCTTAGCCAGCTTGATGAAAAGTATAATTTCTTCGATGAATCCCTTTCACTCACCGATTTCATAGATATTTTAAAACAAAAAGGACTTATTGATGAAACCGACGGTATGTTCACTCTTACCCCTAAGGGTGAAATGAAGATACGCAAGGATTCATTTAACGAGATATTCGGGAATATGAAAAGATCCCCCGAAGGATTCCATGAATCACCCATGAGCGGGAAGGGGATAGAGCGCAATAACACAACAAAAAAATACCAGTTCGGCGACCAGCCGCAGAATATAGATACAACACAGACCTTAAGCAATGCGTTTAAACGCGAAGGTATCGATAACTTCACACTGAATGAAGATGATATTGAAATCTACGAAACTGAGCTGCAGACCTCTGCTGCGACAGTGCTGCTGGTTGATATAAGCCACAGCATGATCCTTTACGGCGAAGACAGGATCACGCCTGCAAAGCAGGTAGCCTTAGGTCTTTCAGAGCTGATACTTTCAAAATACCGCAAGGATTCGCTTAACATAGTGCTGTTTGGCGATGAGGCAAGGGAAGTTTCGGTGAGTGAGCTGCCGTTTGTGCAGGTGGGGCCTTACCACACCAACACTAAAGCCGGTTTAGAGCTTGCACGGAACATCCTTAAACGGAAAAAGAATGCCAATAAGCAGATATTTATGATAACCGACGGAAAACCTTCGGCAATATATGAGCCGGGAACGAATTCACGGAAGATATATAAAAATTCATGGGGGCTTGACCCGAAAATTATCAACAAAACACTTGATGAAGCTGTTGCATGCCGGCGCGAGAAGATAAAGATAACAACATTTATGATAGCCGAAGATCAGTATTTGGTGGAGTTTATAAAAGAATTCACCGCCGCTAACGGCGGCAAAGCGTATTATTCATCGCTTAACGAGCTTGGCGAACAGGTTTTTGTTGATTACCTGAAAAATAAACACAGGTTTGAAGATTGATAAATATATTATATAAATATTTCTTAGCCTTATTTTTTATTATTTCATTTTGCGGTGTAAATTTTCCGCAAAGTGATTCAGTACAGGTAAAAAACCGATCGATTGATTCCTTACTGATGATTAGTTCATTCGGTAAATTTCAGAATGCTGTATCAATTACTACAGCAAGGGAAGAGTATATATTTGTATCTGATCTTGATGCCAATGTAATTTACAAGTTCAGCCGTTCAGGCAGCAAGCTTGCAGCATTCGGCGGGGCGGGACTGGGGCAGAATGAGCTTAACCAGCCGTATTCAATTGATGCAAGCAACG
The DNA here is from genome assembly GCA_001567545.1 of Candidatus Tepidiaquacellales bacterium OLB5. Lineage (GTDB taxonomy): Bacteria > Bacteroidota > Ignavibacteria > Tepidaquicellales > OLB5 > OLB5. The sequence goes on along the minus strand of LLZO01000071.1, from coordinate 1,089 downwards.
GGCTTGATGTGCTTGTTGCCGATTACCAGAACAACCGCATAAAGCGTCTTGATATTAACCTGAACTTTATTCTTCAGTTCGATTTCAATTCATACAACTTAACTGCCGAGTCATCAAAAAAAATTTACAACCCTCCGGGGTTATGACATTAAGCACCGGCGAGGTATATGTAATTTGCGATGCAGCGAATTATAAGGCAGCTAAGATAAATGATTATTCAGATGTAAGCATAGTGTTCGGCTCAGCTAATCTGGGAATTGAAAAACTTGAAAATCCGGCAAAGATAATAAAGGGCTCACAGCTTGATATGTGGGTACTTGATAAAAATACGGGCGACCTGGTAAATTTTAATAACTTCGGGGTATACCAAAGGAGGCTGGCTAACCCGGATAAAAAAAATCCCGTAATAAGTATTGCGAATTTTAATGATAATTTATTTATATTGCATTCAACCGGAGTTACGGTATATGACTTAAAGCGCGGAAAGTACAGCAGGTTCTGTTACATTCCGCTGATTAAGAATTTAACTGATATCGCAGTAATTGATAAAAGCACCGTTTTGCTTTTATCAAAAGATTCGGTTCATGTACTCGGAATTCCAAACTAACAAAATAATAAACTAATAACTATTGGCTGATATTACGGTCATTTGACCAAAAGCGGGTGATATCATAGGCTGGTTTTCTCGAGAAAGGAAAACATCATGGCAAAAGATTTAAATAAAGTAATGCTTATCGGCAGACTGGGACAGGATCCCGAGCTTAAATACACACAGAGCGGTGTAGCTGTTGTATCATTTTCCGTAGCAACGGGAATGAAGTGGAAAGACCAGGAAGGCAACTGGCAGGAAAGAACCGAATGGCATAACTGCAAAGCATGGCGTGGCTTAGCCGAAACTATAAGCAACTACCTTAAAAAAGGAAGCAAGGTTTACGTTGAAGGCAGGCTGGAAACATCGAACTGGGAAGATGAGAACAAAAAAAAGCATTACAAGACTGAAATTGTTCTGGATGAAATGATAATGCTTGATTCCAAAGGCGATAATTCAGGCGGCAGCGGAAACCAGAACAGCGGTTCATACAGCTCAAC
>LLZO01000070.1 GCA_001567545.1 Candidatus Tepidiaquacellales bacterium OLB5 | reverse complement strand
CCCGGTTACCAATATTAATTTTGATATTATAAGGAATGGTAATGTGAAAATTATAATTTACGACCTGCTTGGCAGGGAAGTTGAAACAATTGTAAACCATGATATGTCACCAGGCAGGTATAAGCTTGATTTTAATGCAGTAAATTACGCGAGCGGAATGTACCTGTATAAAATTGTGACTAACGAATTTTCAGACGTAAAGAAGATGTTGATACTCAAATAATTTATTATTTGAGTAGAAATCCCACTTTAGCGGGACTGATAATCAAATAGTGAAATATTGAGATAGCGAAATATTGAAAAAGCCTGCAGATAAATCTGCGGGCTTTTTGTTTTTCATTTTATTTTAATTTTATGACAAATATCTTTACAGCTTTATGTAAATCAATATTAAATAATAAAATAAAGGGTAAAACAAAATGATAAAAGATACAAGGGAATGGATAGAATCGATAGGCAAAACCATCGATGCAAAAGATGCAAAAGCTTTCAGTGAGTTTATTACAGAAGACGGTGAATTCCGCTTTGGCAATGCAGAGCCGGTTATTGGCAGAAAGAATATCGAAGATTATGTTGCTGCATTCTTTAAGATGATTGGTTCAAGCGTTCATGAAATACCGAACTGCTGGAATACAGGCGAACATATTATCTGGGAAGGCAAAGTCACATACACAAGGCTTGACGGGAAGGTAGTTCCGGTAAACTTCACTAATATTTTTTATATGGATGGCGATCTGATAAAACGATACCTGATATTTATTGATAATACACCGCTGTTTGCATGATAGACCCCTTTTTTTTGAGACTTATCAGTGCAAACAACTCCTTCAGAGCGGCACGACTGTAAAGTTTTTCAGAACAAGGGGCACGAGCCCCTTGTTCATAAATCAGATCATTCAAACAACATAGCTGGATTTCCGATTGCAAATTACTTCCTTGGCGGCGGAGTGTGAAGCGCAACTTTGTTGCCTTCGGTATCCATAAAAATAGCGAAGTCTCCGATTTCGGGAGTTATTGGTGTTCTGGGAACAACAACGTTTCCGCCGGCTTTGGAAATCCTGCCGAGCATTTCATCCAGTATACCGTCAGCATTCAGGTAAACCATTGCGCCTTTATCGCTTGGCTCATATCCTTCACCGTGAACAATAGCTCCGCTTACACCTTTTCCATCTGACGGCAGAAACCCCATACGAAAAGGTCCCATCATCTGGTCTTCAATTTTTGCTTCAAATATTGCTTCATAAAATTTTTTAGCCCTGTCAAAATCAACCACAGGAAGCTCGAACCAGTTAATTGTGTTTCTCATTTCATTAAACCTTTCATGAATAAATAGTTATTGAGATATACTGCAAATTTAGCAATAACGTCATATATTTCACTTCTTAATTCTTGCTAATTTGTGCTCAAAGCTTCCGTAATCGCGCCGCATTGTTTCCGGTGAGATACCGTATTTCTGTTTAAACAGCCAGCTGAAAGAGCTTAAGCTCTGGAAACCAACTTCCATACATACTTCAGTTATCGGCATTTCAGTTTTCATTATCAGGCTGGAAGCTTTTGCAAGCCGTTTATAAGTTATGTACTGGTAAGGAGTTTCGCCAAAAACATTCTTAAACAGTCTAAGGAAATGGAAATTGCTCATACATGCAGCTTTAGCTGCATCTTCGATCTTAATTTCATTGCAGTAATTGTTATCAATATAATCTTTAGCATTATTGATGCGTTTATAAAGCTCAATTTTAGTTGAGCGTTTAGCAGCGGGAATCTGTTTTATTTCCTCCCCTACCTGCTTGTGGATTTCAAACAAAACTTTCAGCATCAGGTAGAGCTCTTCATCCAGCCATTCATTATCATCAAAACCTGTTTTTGCTGCCAGGCAGAATTTATAGATATACGGCATAAGCCTGCCGTCAAACGGATAGATCATTTCCATAAATGTAACCGGCTGAGAAGATTTTTCCGTATAATTATGTTCATTATCCAGGATTGTATCATCTTCTGCGACAAGGCTGCTTAATACTTCTTCGGCAAATGCGGGGCGGAAAAAAACCGATACAGTTTCGCATTCTGTTTCAGACTGTATCCTTGCTGAATATTTCTGCCCTTCGTTGAATATCAGGTAATTAAACGGAGGCACGCGGTAGCTGCGCTGTTTTGTGGCAAAGTATTCTTCGCCTTTTAGCGTGAACTTAAGCGTTAACGGACCAGTATGCAGCGGGTAATAAGCTGATTTAGTCCGGTTGTAGATGATCATATTTGGCCACTTATGCTCAGGGCAGGGCAAATTGATATCAAAACCGGGTTTTGTATAATCGGGGTATCCTAAAAGTATCATTAATTTAAAGTTAAACGAGGGCAGGCAATTTTATGGATAAAAGAGTACTTAAACAAGATATT
>LLZO01000069.1 GCA_001567545.1 Candidatus Tepidiaquacellales bacterium OLB5 | reverse complement strand
TTTTTGAAAATACTACTTTCGGAGTATCTGTGAACTTAACACCGCCCCAGTATTCCGGGTTATTTTTATCCGCCTTCACATTTTTCCAGTGGTTTATAAAACCATCTGTCATGTTTTTTCCCAAAAGTATGGTATCAGCCGGTTCATTAAGATCCCTGATGAATTTTTTCAGGTCATCAGATAAATTCCATGTCATCCAGTCCAGCTCTCCATTGGGACCGCATACGAACCCATCAAGAGAAAGCTGTACCTGCAGTTTTAATTTTTTCATATTATCCTTCCGTTCCTTATTTACATACCTTTTGGCTGAAGCATGCCGATACGGTTGCCTTCTGAATCAGAAAAAGCTATATATAATCCAACCCCCGGGATATCATCAGGCTCGCCGGCTTTAAATCCGCCGCCAATGATCTTTCCTCCGGCATTTTCAACATCTTTCATAGATGAATAAATATCTTCAACAGCAATTACGACTGTCGGATGCTGCGCATCTTTCATACGGGGAAACAGCCCGCCGTTAATAATTCCTTTTTGGGTTGGGTAACCTTTTTCGTCGGTTTCAGCAGTTTTAACAATGGTATAATTTCCCATTTCAGGTCCAAGCTTCTGTGGATTCCACCCGAAAACGGATGAATAAAATTCGCACATTCTGTCCCTGTCATCGCAGGGAAGCTCAAAGTGTACTACAGGATACATTTTTTTCATTTTAGTTATAATTAAATGGTTTATGGATGAATTGTTAGTTTATAGTTGATAATAGATAGTTGATAATTGATGATTGTTAACTGTTATAAGCTTTTTCCAGATCTTTCAGAATCAGCTTTTTCATTTTAAGCACTTCCTGCATAACCTTATTGGTTTTTTCAGTATCACCGGAGCCTAAAAGCTCAGCCAGCTTTTTAGGAATGATCTGCCAGGAAAGGCCAAACCTGTCTTTCAGCCAGCCGCACATGGATTCCTCACCGCCATCAGTCAGCATTTCCCAGTACCTGTCAACTTCCTCCTGGTCATCACAATAAACCATCAGCGAAATTGCTTCGGTAAACTTAAATGCAGGTCCCGCATTTAAAGCCATAAATTCGCTTTCACCGATACTGAACTCGGCAGTAAGCAAAGCTCCTTCCGGACCCGGCATATTCGGTCCGTAATATGCTTTATTGGATACTTTAAAATTTTTGAAAACCTTAGCATAAAACTCCATTGCTTCATCAGCATTATAGTTGAACCAAAGGCATGGTTTAATTTTTTGCATAATTGCTCCTTATTAATAATTTTATTGAATTTATTTTTGCGGCATCAGGCTTTCATCACCAAACATAATTTCCCACTGGTGGCCGTCCGGATCTTCGAAAGAACGGTAATACATCCAGCCGTGATCCTGCGGTTCGGCATACTCATTGCCTCCGTTTGTTTTGGCAGTATTAACCATTGTGTCCACTTCATCCCTTGAGTTAACACTTATGCAGATTATAGCTTCAGTTGAACTTTTTGCATCAGAAACCGGCTTTTTGGTAAAATTCATGAAGAATTTTTCATCAAGCAGCATGGCATAAATATTTTCGCCTATCAGCATGCATGCAGCATTTTCATCAGTAAATTTTGGGTTATAGTTAAATCCAAGCTTAGAAAAGAACTCCATCGTTCTCTTAAGATCTTTAACCGGAAGGTTTACAAATATTTCTTTAGCCATTTTTAATTTGATAGTTTATAGTTGATTTATAAAATTATAATTTTCCTTTCCCGGTTCAGCGGGAAGGTTTTACGGTCTCGTAATATGAAGTAGTTAAAGCATCGACAAGCGTATTTTTTTTAACTTTTCCCAGCTCAATATGGGTCCACCCCTGCTGTCCCCATTTATTGGGTACTGGATAAATGATACCTGTATTTACTGTAGAAAATACATTCTGGTCAACAGCGTTAAGCTTTATTGTTGCCAGATTACGTTCTGTATTCAGGGTAGCAAAAATTTTGCCTTTAACCCTGAACGAGGTTTTATCGAAATGCGGTTTTTCTTCTGCATGCGGCATTGAAAGCGCAATTTCCCTGAAGGTTTCAGTTTTAATCATATAACATGCTTTCTAATCTTTAAGTTTAACCAGACATTCCATATCGTTTTCACCATGATATATTTCAAGGCAATAACCGTTTGGATCAAGTCCAGGCTCGTTAAGCAAATTCTTAAATGCAATACTAACCAAGTCCGGTGTTTTGCACCAGTCTTTGAGCATTATCCCGCAATAATCCCCTTTTTTAATTGTAAAGGTTTGGCAGCCGTATTGTTTTGCTTCTCCAGCAGAAAGCTCTTCTGCTGCTGCATAATATACAATTTCATTATTTTTTCCCATCCATGAAATACCAAAAAAACTTCTCATTTTATTATTGAGCAATTTGTGCAGTTCAACATGCGCATCTTTTACACCTGCAGGGAATGACTTAGCTTTAATACAGATTGTATTGATATCGCTTTCGATTTTTTTCTTTTCCATAAATTTTATAATGTCGTAAATTTACCAACAAACATACGGTCATTTTGCGACATAGCCAATATGTAAATACGACATTTTAACGGGTTGATTGCGACAAACTGAAATATTATGTTTGTAACATGAAAAATATTATAATTTTAATTCCGGAAGGTGCTGTACTTGCAAGTATAGCTGATCCGCGGTATATGTTTAATGCTGCAAATGAATTTTTGGCAAATACAGGCAGGAAACCGCTGTTTAATGTAGTTCTTGCTGCAGCAAAAAAAGACATAGTTTTAAGTGAAGGTTCTGTTACAATTCACGCCGATATGATTATAGATGAAATAAAAAAAAGCGACCTTGTTATCATACCGGCACTTGGAAGGGATACAGCAGCCGGAATTGAGCTTAATAAAAATTTAATACCATGGATAGTTCAGCAGTATAAAAACGGTTCAGAAATTGCCAGCCTTTGTATCGGAGCATTTCTGTTTGCTGCTACCGGTTTGCTGAAAGGAAAACAATGCTCAACACACTGGCTTTATTCATCGCAGTTCAGGCAGATGTTTCCGGATGTAAAGCTTGCCGATGATAAAATTGTTACAGACCAGAACGGGTTATATTCCAGCGGCGGAGCTTCCTCATACTGGAACCTTCTGCTTTACCTTGTTGAAAAATATACTGACAGGGAAATTGCCGTTATGGCAGCAAAATTCTTTTTGCTTGATATCGGCAGAACGAACCAGTCATCATTCATAATTTTCAGGGGACAAAAGGACCATAATGATAACGAAGTTAAAAAGGCGCAGGAATATATTGAGCTGAATTTTAAGGATAAAATTACAGTTGATGAGCTTTGCGACCTGTTCGGTATAGGCAGGAGGACATTTGAACGGCGGTTTAAAAAAGCTACAAATAATACTATAGTGGAATATATTCAGAGGGTAAAAATTGAGGCAGCGAAAAAAGAGCTTGAGTCTGGCAGAAAAACTATAAATGAAGTTATGTATGATACAGGTTATACCGATACAAAAGCATTCAGGGATGTATTTAAAAAAATTGCAGGTCTTTCACCAATTGATTACAGGAATAAGTATAATAAAGCACTATAATTTATTAAACATTAAAATATTGTATCGATCTTCAGGTAGCGGAGTAGTTTTAATAATTATCATCTTTAGCTAATAAAAATGTAAATATCTCTCAAAAAAATTAGGGGCTAAAGCCCCATCCTTTATATATTTTAAACCACGAACTAAAGGTCGTGGCAACAATATTATATTTTAGATTATAGATGTTAGTGAAAAATAATTTTAAAGACTTTATGGCAGTCCTTAAGACCGAATACTGCAAATCAAAATAATTTATCCCAATACTTCCACATTATCTCCTTCAAAATCCAGGATTATTTTGCGGAGGTGATCAGGCAGCCTTGCAGGACGGTTTGTAGCGGGGTCAAGATTAACCTGAACAGATTTCTGGGTCACCAGTAACCTGCCTGACTCATGGTGATAGATCAGGTGCTCAAAACAAAAGCTGGAATTTTTTATATATGATATGCGGGTATATATATCAAGCTGGTCATCAACCATTGCAGGTGATTCATAATTTATCTCATTTCGTTTTACGTTGATCTTAACGCCATCATCAAAAATTCCGGTAGGCAGAAGCTGGATTCCGAGATCGCGGACATACTCAACCCTGCCGATCTCGCAGTATTCCAGGTAAATTGCATTGTGTACAATGCCCTGTGAATCTACCTGGAAATTGCGTACACGCAGTGTAAATTTATGTTTGTATTTTGATTTATCTTTTTCCATTTAACATTTTTGGACTGCATCATTTATGTCGATTCATTTTTATTTAATATTATTATAATTTATCAGGTAAATCTTTAAAGACAATCAGCCTGAAATCACGAACACAATTAATATATATATATATTAATTGCCACGACCTTTAGGTCGTGGAGGATGATTAGTTTTTAAACGGCTTTAGCCGCTAATGATATTTGAAAAATTATTTAAAAAGACTATTTTTGGGCTAAAGCCCTTTAATTCGAGATATTTACCCACGACCTAAAGGTCGTGGCAATTCAAATAAAAAAAAAGAAAATTAAATTAATTCTTTAGTTGATTAGTCCCGCTCTTTATAGCGGGGTTATGACTAACTAAGAACACAGGACTTTAGTCCCTGTTTAATATTTTGTCTTATTCTGTGTCTGGTAAATATCTAAAAACTATAAGCCTGATACCACTACAGCACTGACACAGTCAGTGCACTCCAGAGTTAGTATTTTAAATTGATTTAAATATATTTATTGCTTCTTCGGTCTGTTCGGTACTTACATCCAGGTGAAATACAGCGCGCATTTTACCAGGTCCGTCATTGGAGATCAATATTCCTTTTGCCTTTAAAATTTCTACAAGCTCAGCAGCATTCCTGCGGGTTCTGTAAATCACTATATTGGTCTGTACAGAATCAGGCTCAAGCTCAACCCAGTCAAGTTTTGAAATTTCCTCTGCAAAATGCTTTGCATTT
>LLZO01000068.1 GCA_001567545.1 Candidatus Tepidiaquacellales bacterium OLB5 | reverse complement strand
TTTTAAATCAGCAGATGAAACAAGAGAGTTCCCTCTTGGTAAACTTGAATTATTGAACATCGGAGGGGTATCTATTGGCAAAGCAGTTTTAGAACCGGGATGGAAATGGTCTGATTCTGTAAAGCCAATTGCCCAGACAAAAAGCTGTGAAGCGCCGCACTTTCAATACCATATATCAGGAATATTGAGGATAAAAATGGATGACGGAACTGAATTTGACTGTAAACCGGGTGATATTTCTGTTTTACCCCCGGGGCACGATGCTTGGGTGATTGGAAATGAACCCGCGGTACTTGTAGATTTTCAGGGGATGAAAGATTATGCAAAAGTTAAATAAGTATAATAACTCAAAAAACAATTATTAATCCAAATTATTAGTAATAAATTGAATTTTTAAGTTAATTTACCAAAAAGCAAGTTATTAAAAAAAACTGATTGATAACATAATTGTTGTTCATACAAAATTTTATAAATACAGGTTATTAAGGATTTATTATTTGAGTTAAAGTTTATCTAAAAATATTTATAAATAAAAAAACAGAACATAATGTATGATGTAATAATAGCTGGTGCACGCTGTGCCGGTGCATCAACAGCAATGCTGCTTGCAAAAAAAGGCTATAAGGTACTGTTGGCTGATAAATCCGAATTCCCTAGTGATACTATTTCTACCCATGTAGTAATGCCGCCTGGAGCAGCACTGCTGAAAAAATGGGGTCTGTTAGAAAAAGTGATCGATACAGGATGTCCCCCTATTCGTAAAATGGCTTTTGATATTGGTCCTTTTGTATTAAAAGGAAAGCCTCCTGCATTACATGGTTTAGACTGGTTTATAGCACCCCGGCGCTACGAACTTGATAAAATATTGCTGGATTCAGCCGTTGAAGCAGGAGCAGAAGTGCGGACTGAATGCGCTGCAGAAGATCTTACAATGAATGACAGTAAAATTGACGGGATCCGATTCAGAACCAAAAATGGTTCTAACATAACGGAAAAAGCTAAATTAGTAATTGGCGCTGACGGCAGGAACTCTTTAGTAGCAAGGAAAGTAAATGCAAAAACCTATAATGCTTTACCAGCTCTTACATGCTGGTACTATACATACTGGAGCGGTATTCCTGATGATGGGCTTGTTTTTTACATGAGGAACGGGCTGGCATTAGGTAAAATACCAACAAATAACGGATTAACCTGCATTGTAACTGTATGGCCTGCAAAACAATTAAATGAAGTACGCAATGATATTGAGAAAAATTATTATAAAGCGCTCCAAATGATTCCTGACCTTGCAGAGGTTGTTAATAACGGTAAAAGAGAAGAACGATATACCGGAATGTCAGATTTACCGAACTTTTACCGTAAATCATACGGACCCGGGTGGGCACTGGTTGGAGATGCTGGTCATCATAAAGACCCGATATCAACGCTAGGAATTAGTGATGCTTTTTTCAGTTCAGAATTACTTACTGAATCTATAGATGCAGGTTTTTCAGGAAAAGAAAAAATGGATATTGCTCTTGCACGTTATGAGCAAATTAGGGACGAAAAAACTATGCCCGTGTATCAAATGAGCTGTGAAAATGCAAAATTAATACCTCCGCCGCCGGAAATGGAATCTTTCTTTACTGCTTTATATAAAAACCAAGCTGAAACAGACCGTTTTCTTGGGACTATAGCAGGGACAGTATCCATTCCTGAATTTTTTACTCCTGAAAACATTCAGCGAATTAAAAACGAAATTAATTAAAACTATTTTATATTTCAGAAAGGAAAAAGTTATGAAATTACTATCATTGTTAATCATTATTTTTTTAACATGCATATGCCAGCAGTCATATTCACAGAACTGGGAAAGTGTTGACCCCAAAATGGCAAGTGTTTTGCTTGATACTACACTTGTAAAAGCAACATTGGCTGTAATAGAGCCCGGGGCTAAAAGCAATTCACATACTCACTATGCTCACTTTTTTTTACGCTCTGACAGACGGCAAGATCAAAGTACACTATACTGACGGTACTTCTGTGGATTTTGAACTTAAAGCCGGTGAATATGGTTATTCCGGACCAGAAAAACTTCATCAAACAGAAAATACAGGCAGCAATACACTTAAGTTTCTGTTAATCGAACTAAAAGAACATCCATTTAAATAAATTAAGTAAAATATACATCATGCCTAAATACATAATTGAAAGAGAAATACCGGGAGCAGGAAAATTATCATCTAAAGAATTAAAGGAAATATCTTCGCAATCAAACAGTGTCTTAAAGGAAATTGGAGCATAAAATTCAGTGGAGAGAAAGTTATGTTACAGCAGATAAAATTTACTGCGTTTATATTTCTGCAAATGAAGAACTGATAAAACAGCATGCAAATTCCTGTAAAATTCCGGCAAATAAAATCTCAGAAATAATAACAATAATCGATCCTGCAACAGCGGAATAGTTTTAATAACAAAAGGCGTGTATTACACGCCTTTTTTATTGTATTTTGCTACAATTAATATAATCTTTTTGCAGGGTCTGTCCATGCAAACAGGTTCCTGAATTTACCTTCATGATTTGGATATACTACCATTTTATGATTACTGCAGTTTGAATTGGTATCACATCCGTGTGTACCAAGTACAAGCGGAATTTCATTTGGAATCTTTGGGTAAGTGGACCATGTTGCTGCAATGTAATATCTTCCTGAAGGAACCCCCTCCATTGTAAACGGTGTTTCAAATAACCAGTCTCTCCTGGTTAAATTAAGCGAATCTGTTCTGACCGGAACACGATTGAAAGGATTGGTGCTGTCTGCATTATAAATTGAAATTGAATAATACCCGCCGTTCATATATAAAATAGAATCTATATGTGTAACATATCCGGATAACTTATCACCCGGCCGGCTTACATCTATTGGCGGATCGCATGCCGAAATTATTACTAATAAAAAAACCAGAATTGATGTTATATATTTCATACCTAACCCCCATAAAATATGTCATTAATACAGCCAACATACCATAACTGAATTAGCTATTTTAAGTTAGTATGTTCAGACTACTACATCAATCATTTTTTATAAAAATTACTATAGTAAACCTGAATTTGTAACCTCAATTTTAGTTTAATAGTGTAAATACTGCCGGTTTTCATGATCATATCCAATGAAACGATGTAAATTATTCTATTTAATCAGCTTTACAAACTCTTCAGTTGTTTTCACCGGAAGCCTGCAAGTAAAATTTTCACATACATAAGCAGTGGTTTCACCGGTATTCTGCACTATCTTCGAAGCAAATGTTACGGACCCGGCAGCATCTGCAGGATCTAACTTTACAACTACTTTATCAGGCATGAAAACAGACGATACTTCCCTGTACATTCTGTATGCGGTTTCATCATTTTTGCTGCCGGCGATAATTATCTGCTTTGGTTTGTATAATAATGAATCAAGTGCAATCAGCATTTGCGGCATTGCATAAGGCATTCTTTCAAGCTTTCCGCTGAATGCAAGTACAGATTTATATGCTATATCATACCATCCTGTATTCCCTGTTAAAGATGAAAGCCTTAGCAGGTTATTTATGGCTACAGAGTTGCCGGTAGGTTCAGCGGAATCATAATCTTCCTTTGTCCTTACAAGTATACTCTTATCCCTGCCTGATGTATCAAAAAATCCGCCTTCTGCTTCATCATAAAAATCATTTATCATTATTTCTGAAAGCTCAATTGCATTCTTTAAATACTTTTCATCAAATGAAGCTTCGTATAGATCAATAAGAGCCTGTGTGAAGAAAGAAAAATCTTCAAGCGTGGCATCAATTTTGGCTTCGCCATCGCGCCAGCGGTGCAGCAATTTTTTATCTGCAGCATTATATAATTTATCCAGAATAAATTCCGCAGCCAACTGAGCTTTTTCAAGGTATTCCGGTTCATTCAGCGCCTGATATGCCTTTGCATATGCTGATATCATCAAGCCGTTCCATGAAGTTAATATCTTATCATCTTTATGCGGAAGCGGCCGTTTCTCACGGGCTGTAAACAATATTCCTTTTGAACGTTCAATTATATTATTGATTTCATCAGTCGAACGTTCAAACTTATTTGATGTTTCACTTAATGAATGAGCTTTGTACAGAATATTCTTTTCAGCAAACACACTGTGCGGGTCACTGCCCTGCGGAGCGTTGCCGTATTCATCTGCGCCAAAATAAAAATTAAATATTTCAGCATCCTCACCCAGCAATTCATCTATTTCGTTTTTGCTCCATACATAAAAAGCACCTTCCTCTTTTTCATGCGGCTCAGCTGCTTTAATGGCAGACTCAGCATCTTCTGCTGAATAAAATCCGCCTTCCGGGGCTGTCATAACTCTGCCAACGTATGCAAGCACATCGCGTGTAACATCTGCAAAATAATTATCACCTGTTACCAGGTAAGCGTCAAGATAATTTACAGCAAGCTGCGCCTGGTCATACAGCATTTTTTCAAAATGCGGCACACGCCAGTACCGGTCAACAGAGTAGCGGTGGAAACCGCCTCCTAAATGGTCATATATACCCCCTTTTGCCATCTGCAAAAGTGTGCGGATAACCATCTGCAGCGATTCTTTATCATCAAACCTGTAATATGCCCTCAGCAGGAAATTTATTCCGGGCGGCCTTGGAAATTTAGGCGCACCGCCGAAACCCCCATACTCTTCATCAAATCCGTTTTTAAACTGCCCGGCGCCTTTAAGCAGCATTTCTTTATCCGGCTCACCTGCTGAAATTATATTCTGAGAGGCATCGCGGATATGTTCCAGTATTTTATCTCCTGATTCATTTACCTCATCTCTGCGGGTTTTCCATGCTTCGCCAAGCTGCTGAATAAGGTCCTCAAAACCGGGCAGGCCGTACTTAGATTTCGGCGGCACGTATGTTGCCCCGTAGAATGGTTTAAGCTCACTAGTGAGGAACATTGACATCGGCCATCCGCCGGAACCAGTCATAGCCTGCAGTGCTGACATATAAACGCGGTCAACATCGGGGCGCTCTTCCCTATCAACCTTTATGTTCACAAACAGCTTATTCATAGTACCTGCGATATGTTCATTTTCGAACACTTCGCGCTCCATCACATGGCACCAGTAGCAGGTTGAGTATCCTATTGAAAGAAATATAGGTTTATCTTCATCCCTGGCTTTTTGAAATGCTTCTTCACCCCACGGGTGCCACTCTACCGGATTATACGCATGCTGCAGGAGGTATGGTGATTTTTCGTTAATGAGTTTATTTGGTTTTGGCATTCAGATAATTTGATTAGCTGCAAATATAGTTTTAATATGGGGTTTTATATAGATAAAA
>LLZO01000067.1 GCA_001567545.1 Candidatus Tepidiaquacellales bacterium OLB5 | reverse complement strand
GCAGATTTTGATTCTTACACCATCACAAAAAACTTTGAAGGCAGAAATTATTCTGATACTGAAAAAGAAATTCCCGCAGAGCTAAAAGTCGATATCCTCCCGGGGGCGGCAACTTTTATAAAAGCTGCTGTACTTAAACAAACAGGGCTTTGGGAAGAAAAATATTTCGCCTACGGCGATGAAATAGACCTGGCTTTAAGGATCAAAAAAGCAGGTTACACCTGCGCTGCAGTTAAAGGTGCAGTTCTGTGGCATAACCATAAATGGAACAAAAATAATAAACATGGATATTACTTTGAATACTACCTTATACAAAGAAATAAATATTTGTATTTTCGTAAATTCAGGCTTTATGGAAATATGTTATTGGCTTACCTGGCCGATTCATTAAAATTTCCGCTCAAACTTTTATGGTTTGCAAAAGTTTGTGATCTAAAGCTTGGATATTATTATTTAAAAGGAACTTATGCCGGACTGCTTGGTCACAGCGGCAAACCAAACCTGTGGTTTATAAAATAAATTTTATAGTGTAAGATGCAGAATGTACAGCCGTATTTTTTCCCGAAGCTGTTAAGCTCAGAGGGTTTTCAGTTAAAACCGGAAAAACTTTCAGGCAAAGAGCTGATTATTTTTGCCGCGGCAATTGTTATTACAATTGCCTTAAAGATCTACCTTATTCCGTTCAATATGATGGATATGGGAGACTCTGCCACACGCGTGTGGAATGCATTATGGTGGTCGCAGAATCCCTTTTTTGTACTGCCGGAATCAGGACATCCGCTTTGGTTTTACTTTATGGGTCCCCTGATCAAAATAACAGGTGAGTTCTTTTATACTTCTGCATTTACAATGATAGCAGTAATGACAATTGCCTGCATATATGTATTTAAGATCACCCTTGCGCTTACAGATTATAAAACAGCGCTGATGGCATTTTTTATATCATCGCTAAACCCGGTAATCTTCAGGCTTAACTTCGAGCCGTATGCACAGCAGACATTTCTTGCCGCTGCCTGCATTATGCTGTATTATTTCATCAAAGCGCTTGCCTCGGAAAAAAGCTTAAAATATTTTGTGATTGCGGGAGTATTTTCGTTTATAGCGCTTGCTTCCAGGCCAGAGGCAATATTTGTAATAATACCAATGTGCCTGCTTGCATTTTTGACCCGCCGGAAAGGAGCATGGTGGTATATTATTCTCTCACTGCTTTTCCAGTTAATATGGATAGCGATAAGCTATGCAGTTTACGGCGAGCCGTTTAAAACCATAAATTCCGCTGACCAGTACACCGATACTGTCAATATACAGGGATTAAGCCTTGGCTTAAGGGCAAAAGGATTTTTCCTGCCATTCTATTTTCTTGTACTTGGGTTAACTATATTTCTGTTCTGGTATTTTATAAAAGGACTCATCTGCTTTTATAAAGGGTATCCAAAAGTATTTTTGATCGCTCTGCTTATTCCGGTGTTTGTACCGGCTCTGGTTAACGGGGCTGCAGGAGCCAAGTCTACAATTTATCATACTACACATTATATTTACCTTATGTTCTTTATTGCGCCGGTTTTAGTGGCTGCCGGTCTTAATACAGACCTGCTGAAATTCCGTTCAGCTATCCTGCAAACTGCGTTTGCATCAGCGGTGATACTATCATGTATCCCGCTTTCACATATAAAAGATTTTGTACCTGAAAAATACAGCACGCTTTTCCCAAAGGTTATACAGTTCACCGTAACTGCCGATGAGCCTGAAGAATCATGGAAGCTTATTTATGTTGTTGATCATTATATTGATAAATACCCTGCATTGATATTTGATGCAGATGATAATGCCTCAAGCATTTTTTTATGTGCCATACAGGACAAAGCTTGCCCCGCCTGATAAAGTGCTTATAAGCAGCTATAATGTACCCGTAGAAAAAGAGGGTCTTACCGAAGAAATAAAAATGTTCATGAAAAAAAAATCCGCGCGGGCTCATTATGTTCCGTAAAAACCCAAATACACTAATGAACCGCGTGCTTAGCGAGCTTACAGCAAAACGCCCGTATGTAAGAAACGGGACTAACCTGCTTATGGAAACTGAAAAATGGGTTGTGTTAACATACGAACCTTCTGAGGAGCATTGAAAATAAAATAATTATACAGCACATGTAATAAAATCCCGTGAGAGATAACTAATGATTAAATAAATGATTCGCCGGACTTTGCTGCTCCATAAGGTATTTTAAGGGGAAATTTAAATAATCAACATGAAAAACAGAAAACTGATTCAGAATATTGCATTTATTATAGTTGCATTTTTTATAACAGGTTACATATTCCTGTTTTCAGCTAAAAAAACAGCAGATGACGAAAACCTGTTTAAATGGATAACTTCTGAAAAGGAGTACTATTATTATAAACACTCCCC